>JAFTCU010000192.1 GCA_017454585.1 Thermoguttaceae bacterium
GCCCCAAAACGTGACGCATGAGATTTTGTCGGCGTTCCGGTTCAAAACCTCGAAGATCTGCGCGTACTTTTCGGCCTGCAGGTCGCTGATCTCCTGCGTGTACTCCAGCTTTTCGGCCGGTTTGCTCCGGTCAAATCGGGGCGGGTAAACCGAAAGGTCCATTTCCGTGAACTGGACGTCGAGGCCCAGCTCGGTGAACGCGTCGATAGTTCTTTGAAGCTCTTCCGGGTTGAACGTGTGCATGTTCCAGTGCGCCTGGATCCCGACGCCGTCGATCGGAACGTTCTGTTCTTTTAGCCATTTGAGCATCTTCACGGCCTTTTCGCGTTTTTCAGGGTTGATCAGACCGTAATCATTGTAAATAAGCAGGGCGTTGGGCGCGATTTTCCTGGCGGTACGGAACGCCTGGGCGATAAAATCCTCGCCACAAATCTCGTACCAGGGGCTTTTCTTCCGGTACATATCGTCACCCCAGTCGGCGAGCGCTTCGTTCACCACGTCCCAGCACCAGAAGTCGTCACCGAAATGGTTCATCACGGCCGTCATGTACTCTTCCATCCGCGCGTACAGAGCCTCTTTTTCGAGAGGATTCCCGGCCTCGTCCTGGAAAAACGCCCGGGGAGTTTGCGAGTGCCAGACGAGCGTATGGCCGCGTAGCTTCAGACCGTTTTCCCTTGCGAAACGCACGAGCGCGTCCGCCTGCTCGAAGTGGAACGTTCCGTCGGGCCGCCAGAGGGCTTCCGGCTTCATGCAGTTTTCGGCCGTCAGTGCGCTGTAGTGCCGGGCGATGAACTGGCCCGTCTCGCCGCGAAGCTGAAAGGGATTCACGGCCGCGCCGATTTCGAATTTTCCCTGAAAATGGGCCTTCAGGGAAGGAACTTCCTGAGGCGGCTCCTGCGCTTTGACCTGAAGGGCAAGCAAAGCGCAAAGAATTACAAAAGTGAAAGCGGTTTTCTTCATGATTGTCTCCAATTTATTATGAATTAATCCTCGATCCAGTTCATCGCGTGTTTCACGGCACGGCACCAGCCACGGTAAAGGGCAGACGCCCGGTCGGGATCCATTTTGGGCGTGAAGAGCGCGTCGGACTTGCGGACGTGACGCAGTTCGTCCCGGTTTTTCCAGACTCCAACCGCCAGCCCCGCGAGGTACGCTGCGCCCAGAGCCGTGGTTTCGAGCGTGGCGGAACGGTCCACCGGAACGCCCAGAACGTCGGCCTGAAACTGCATGAGCAAATTGTTCGCCGCCGCACCGCCGTCCACGTTCAGAGCCGCCAGATGAATTCCAGAATCCGCTTCGATCGCGCCTAAAACGTCCTTCGTCTGATAGGCGAGCGATTCCAGAGTCGCGCGGACCAGGTGCTCTTTGGTCGTTCCTCGGGTCAGGCCGATGATCATGCCGCGCGCGCTTTCGTCCCAGTACGGCGCGCCAAGGCCCGTAAATGCCGGGACGAAATAAACGCCGCCCGAATCTTCGACTTTTTTCGCGGCCTCTTCCGACTCGGGAGCCGAACTGATCGCCCGAAGGGAATCGCGGAGCCACTGAACGGCGGAACCCGCCACGAAAACGGAACCTTCAAGAGCGTACTCTACTTTGACTTTTTTAACGACGCTGGAAGCGTCGTCCCCGCAGAGGCTGGTTTTTGAAACGACGCTGGAAGCGTCGTCCCCGCAGAGGCTGGTTTTTGAAACGACGCTGGAAGCGTCGTCCCCGCAAGAATCGTCCCCGCAAAGGCCCCACGCGATCGTCGTGGCGAGGCCGTGGTGGGACTCCACGATTTTCTCGCCAGTGTTCATCAGGAGGAAGCAGCCGGTCCCGTACGTGTTCTTTGCCATTCCCGGCTCGAAGCAGTTCTGGCCGAAAAGGGCCGCCTGCTGGTCGCCCGCCGCGCCGGAAACCGGGACGGGAGCGCCGAGGATCGCGGGGTCCGTCTCGCCGTAAACGCACGATGAGGGACGGACTTCCGGGAGGATCGACGCTGGAATGTTCAAATGCCCGAGCAGTTCCGCGTCCCATTTCAGCTCGTGAATATTAAAAATCAGCGTCCGCGAAGCGTTCGAGAAATCCGTGACGTGGACTTTTCCTCCGGTGAGCTTCCAGATGAGCCACGAGTCGATCGTCCCGAAAAGCAGCTCGCCCGCCTCGGCCAGCTCCCGGGTCCCGGACACGTGGTCCAGGATCCAGGCGATTTTCGTCCCGGAAAAGTACGCATCGATCGGAAGACCCGTCTTGCGGCGGAACTCGTCGGAAAGGCCGCGTTTTTTCAGGGACTCGGAAATCGGCGTGGTCTGGCGCGACTGCCACACGATGGCGTGGTACACCGGTCGCCCGGTCGTTCGGTTCCAGAGGACCGTCGTTTCGCGTTGGTTGGTGATCCCGATGGCGGAAAGGTCGGAGGCGGAAAGACCGCTTTGTTTCAGCGCATCACGCATGACGGCGCAAATCCCCGCCCAGATTTCCTCCGCGTCGTGTTCCACCCACCCCGGCTCGGGGAAGATTTGAGTGAATTCCCTTTGGGAAAGGGCCACGATTTGAGATTTTTCGTCAAAAATGATCGCCCGGTTCGATGTCGTGCCGGCATCCAGGGCCATAATGTATTTTTTTGGCATAGCGGTTAAAAACGACTAATGGAAAATGAAAAACGAATGATAATTTTTTCAGGCGTGGCTTTTTATTAAACCGCACACGCCCAGAATGTAAACGACCGGCATAAGCGGGAGGCGGTAGCGCGCGCAGCAGTCCATGCCCGAAAGCATCATCGTGAGGAGGAAATACGCCGCCACGCCGAGGACCGCAAGCGTGAACGCGGGATTTTGTCTCGCGAAACGCCAAAACGTCGGAACCCTGAAAAGCACGAAAGCCGCAGCGAGCAGAAGCAAGGCTCCCTGAAAAACCAGCGACCAAACGAAAACCGCCACAAGCCCCGAGCAGTGCGTGATTTCCTCAAGCGTCCGCGTTTCGTGCGCCGCCAGCGACTTGACCACTCCGATCCCGGACGAAAGAACGAGGGCTTTCGGGTAGCGCAGCAAAACTTTCCGCTTCGCCGCCGCCAGCCGAGAATCGATTTCGGCCGGGTCCGCGCCGAACGCCTCGGGATTATGGCACACGACGCACGGCGGAAGGTGAAATTCCTCCTCGATCCGCTTCTGGGCCTCGTCGAGTGTACCCCCTTCGGCCATTTGCCACGCACCGCCGCCAGTGTAATAGACCATCACGATGTTCTGGTTCCCGGAGAGGGCGAACTTCCCGAAAACCGCCGCATTTCTCGCCATCCAACCCGCCACGGGGAGCGCGGCCCCGACGAGCATCACCCCCACGGCACCCCAGCGAGGTTTTTGCCGGAAGAGCCACCCGCCCAGCACGGCCAGCAGCAGTACGACCGGCACGTAAAGCCCCGTCGGTCGAGTCAGGATCGCCAGAGCAAAGGCCAGGCCCCCGGCAAACGCGGAAAGTTTCGGGCTTTTCGGCTCGCAGGAGGACTCGGTCGGAAAAAGGGCCGGAAACGTCCAGAAAGCGCCGAGACTCAGGAAAAACAGGAACGTGACGTCCGACATAGCCTGGAGGTTCAGAGACCAAACGAGCGGGTCGAGCAGAAGGCAGAGGAAAACGAGAAACGCAGACCAGTACGACCGCGTGTAAAACCAGACCAGCCGGGCGAGCAGACCCGCCGAGGCGAGCGTCAAAACGACATTCAGGGCCAAAATGGCTCCAACTCCTCCGCAGCACGACGCGGCACCGGCCAGAACGGGAAAGACCGGCGTCCACTTGAAATCGGGCCGAAACGGCGGGTTCGGATTCCGCGAATACACGCCCTCCCGCCAGATGTTCTCGCCAAGCTGGACGTACGTCTGCGCGTCCGGATTCACCGCGGCGTGAAAATCGCGCAGGTAGTCAGGATTCTGCCGGCCAATGGCAAAAAACCAGCCCGCGAAAAAAAGGAGGTACAAGCCGACGCACAGGCAATATTTCATTCTGTTCCTTAACTTTGAAAACATACAATGAACTCAGGATTCAAGAAACTGCTGAAACCGCTGGTTTAACCGCCAGAGGATTGATGAGGGGATTTTCCCGATGGAAACGTCCTTTTTATCGAGCTCGATTTCGTTAAAATCGTAATCTCCAATAGGGCCGTCAGGACGGCATAAAAGAATTCCATTGAAGTAAACCAACGGCTTACCGGGAAGCGCCTGCCAGCCGTGGTGATTTTGAAAAACGGAAATATTCGTAAAATGCGCGTCCTGAAATTTACGGGAAAGGTAAAAATTAAACGTCGGGAAAAGCTGCATCTCTCCGGGGCGATTCTCGTCCATTGCGCAAACGGCCGAAACCAGGGTCTGCGGCGTTTCCATCACCTTTTCCATACGCTGTTCCAACTGAATGAACGCAAGCATTTTCAGATTGGTGTAGGAAAAAGTTAAAACCCCCTGCATACATAAAGCCCCGAGAAGCAGAGCGACCGTCCATTTCAGCCGCGTTTCCAAAGGACGAATTCCTTCCCAGTCGGAAAGGACCACCAAAAACGCCAATGCCGGGAAAGCCCAAAACTGCGGCACGAATCGCGCCCACCAAGAGTGCGGCTGGATCAAAACCGTCGCGGCAAGCGCCAAAAGGACCCAAAACGCAGAAGTTTTTCTCGAAACAAAAATTAAAAGGAAAGCCGAAAGCAGGAGTTCCAGACCAAAAATCCAGCCCAATGCGTTCAACTCGATGAAACTGTCCCAGTAGCTGATTTTTCCGTATTCCTTAATTCGGGGAGGCGAAATTTTGACCTCTAATAATTCGGACGGCTGAGCAATGAGGTAAGAATAAATCATCCTGCGCAACCAACCCGCTTCCTGGAAATCTTTTTCAGCGTAGTAATCCTTTAGAATGCTTTCGACTGGATGATTGACCCGGTCAAACGAATGCAGCGGATAGAACGGACTCGTATGATTCACCGTATTCGTAACAAACGGATTGGCGCAAAGGATCAGGACCGCAAACGGGATCGGGATCATGAGCTTCAACCACTCCTTCATCCCGACCGGGGTTTCTGGAGTGCCCGTTTGCTTCCGAATTGCCCGCCAGAGAAGCGGAATGGTCAAAATGAATCCCGCCACGCCCAAATAGACCGGTCCTGTATGCTTCAGCGAGCAGCCGTAAATCGCTGAGATGAGGATCCAGGGGATCCACCGTTTCTGACCGTTCTTCACGAAACACGCACTTGCGAGGAGGAAAATCACCAGGAAATCCCCCAGAAGCCCATCGATGTGACCATTGGTGAGGTTCATGATTGAGATCGGGTTCAGGGAAATCGTCAACGCGGCAAGGATCGCGAGCCATTTGCCAGTTCCGAGCCATTCCCGCAGGGCGCAGTAGGTCAGAATCGCCAGCGCGAACATGAAAGCGTAATTCACGTAGTCTCCGGCGTCCACGTTCCCGGTCGCGAGATAGAAAATTCCGCAAACGATCCACTGCCCTTTAGGAAAATATTGCAGGTGGGACGTTTTGAGGCTTTGAGGGTAGATCCCGTTTCGTTCGTAAAACTTCGTAACGTCCGGTTCCCAAACGGGGTTCCAGCCGTCCGCCATCAGAATGGCCGCGGGCTTATGGTAGATCCGGGAGTCGCACAAATAGTCGGAATGTAAAGCCCCAATCGTCATAAATCCAAGCTGGAGCAGGGCGAAAATGAGCGTTTTGATTCCGAATTCTTTCCAATTTTGGGAGCGAAATTTCAAAACGACGAGCGTCAGAATGAGCGCCAAAACCGCGTACCATTTTGTAAGCGCCAGCCCTGCAAGAAAGCCCAGACTCCCCAAAGCAAAACAGAAAAACGGAAAAAGGACCAGCAAAAGGGCGTACTCTAACAAACGTTCGGAAATTTTCATGATTTAAGGCCTAAAGGAAAGGATTCAAAACAGAAAAATCAATTTTTTCGTCAGGGAATGATCGAAAGGGCTTTTTCTTTACATGATACAATATTATAAATTACTGGAATTTTTTTTCAAGGGGACCTGAAAAACGAAAGCCGAAATTTAAAGAATTTTAGTGTTTTGGCCGATTGAACAGAAAATGCTGATTGTACGGTCAATGTATTTGTGGAGTTTATTATGGATGAGCCCTTGACTTCCTCCCCAATTTTTTCCCACGACTGGTACCAGTCCGTCTGCTCGGTGCTCGGAGAAACGACCGTCAAAGAGCTGGGCCTCTTTGAAATCCCCGACGATTTTCTCCTGAGCGTGGTGATCCCGGTTTACAACGAGGAGAAAACGATTTTCGAAATCGTGGATCTGGTCGCTAACGTGCCGATTCGGAAGGAGATCCTGCTGATCGACGACTGCAGCCGGGACAATACGCGGCAGTCGCTCGAAGAAATTCGCGCCTCGTACGAAGGGAACGTGATGAATTCCGTCCGGGTCTTTTTCCACGAGAAGAATCAGGGCAAAGGCGCGGCTCTGCGCACCGGTTTTGCGGAAGTCAAAGGAGACGTGGTCATCATTCAGGATGCCGATCTCGAGTACGACCCGAACGAATACCCGAAGCTCGTCAAGCCGATCCTGGAAGGGAAAGCGGACGTCGTCTATGGAAGCCGTTACATCCAGAGCGACCTGCACCGCGTTGTGTATTTCTGGCACACGATGGGGAACAAATTCCTGACGTTTCTCTCGAACTGCTTCACGAACTTGCGCCTGACCGACATGGAGACGTGTTATAAGGTCTTCCGACGTGAGTGCCTGGAAGAGATCCTCCCGAAACTACAACAGAACCGGTTCGGTTTTGAGCCGGAGGTAACAACGTACATCGCCCGCGCCAAACTTAGGGTTTACGAAATCGCCATCAGTTACGAGGGGCGGTCCTATGCCGAGGGCAAGAAAATCGGCTGGCGTGACGGCTGCAAAGCGATCTGGTGTATCGTTAAATATGGCCTTTTCGCGAAATAATCCTGTATTGAACCGGGTTGCCAGTCGCTCCAGTGTTTACTCGTCAGCCGGAAACGGAGCGGGTTGGTTCTGAAGAATGCACAAAGCGTTTTCCGCTGCGTGTTGCTCTGCTTCTTTCTTGTTTTTCCCCCACGCGGGAGTGAAGGTCTTTTTTCCCGCACGAACCCGGCATTTAAAGCATTTCCGATGGTCAGGTCCTTTTTGCTCCAAAACCTCATAGGTTGGAGTTTTGTGCAAATTCCTCTGAACGTACTGCTGGAGTAGCATTTTGAAGTTTTTCAGCGGTCCTTCACCATGAATCGCGTCCTGAATTTCACCCTCAAAAACTCTCAAAATATAATCTCTGGCTGAGTCAAACCCACCATCCAGATAGATCGCGCCGATGATGGATTCCTGCATATTCGCCAACAGGGACGGTGGAATCTGGCGTTTCTCCATTCCTTTCCCCAGAAAAAGATACTCTTCAATGCCCAAATCCCGGCTGACACGCGTACAAGACGCCCGACTCACGATCGCGGACTTCATCTGAGTCATTTCCCCTTCCATTTGGTGCTCACACGTGTGGTACAAATAGTCCACAATCACGAAACCAAGCACAGCGTCGCCGAGAAATTCCAGACGTTCGTTAGAAACCAGGCGCGTGACCGCTCCGGAGGTATGCGTCAAAGCCGCTGCCAAAAGTGTCAAATCGTGAAAATGATACTCGATCGCCTCCTCACACGCGTGAAGCCGTGGCAGGGATTCCTCATCAAGATGAAGCTCTAACGGAGTCGCTTCCATTTTGTTCCTTTTTTTCGTAAAATGACAGATTTAAATGATTTCTAACGCACTTTTTATTATAACAGATTTTTATTTCTTTGCAAGAGAGAAATGGGTGGTTTCTTTAATTTCCCCTAATCGCCAAAGAGGAACGCCTTGTTTTTTTACAAATTTTTTCTAAAATTTTCAATATTCTATCGATTTTAACCCTTGGGTGATATGGTAATTCCTGGCAATTTGTGGTATAATTTAGGAGAATTAGTGAAATTTTTTAAGCCCAGAGTATCCCGTGAAAATTTTAAAGTTCCTGCACGCATCGAATTTCCAGCTTCACATCCCTGTAACCTGCTGGCCTACACCGTATGAGGGAAATCGTGGAGTTTCCACTTCGGCGACCGATTCCGAGAGCGACCAGCCCCGGAACGCAGGAGATCCTATGCCTCTTTTTTTGGAACGAACAGAAAGCTGGCTCTTTGGTGGGGCCTTCCCAGAGCTTCCAACAGCTGTAAGTGAGGATTGCCTCTCGGCCCCCTGGAAGAGCGCAGAACGAGTTTTCGACCTCGCGCTGGAACAAAATGTGGATTTTCTGCTTCTCACCGGTGACGTTCTTCAGCCGGATCTGACCGGATTACGCGGAGTGGTTTTTCTCATTGATCAATTTAAACGCCTGCAGGAACGTGGGATTTCGGTTTACTGGAGACTCGAACGTCCGATCGAAGAATGGATGCTTCCCAATTTTCACTTTCCAGAAAACGTTTTTCTCTTTCCGTCCGAAGAACCTCACATCAAAAAGTTTCGTCTGGCCGATTCACCGAAGAATATTTTCATCGCAAGCTGGAACTCCTCTAAACCGGATTTCAGCCGTTACGATTTTTCCCGACTTTCAGACGGTAAACTCCCCCCATCCCAAACGATCGCGCTGTGCCCGGACGAAAAAACTTTCCTGAGTGTCACGGAATTCCATCATCAAAAATCGGCAAAAGAAAAGTCAGGAAAAGAAACATTCCTTGCTTCTCAAAACCTGACAGAAACCCCCATTTCCACGGTTTCCTATGTGGCTTTGACTCAAAATCAGGAACGCCTGACTCTGAAGCGTGATTTTCCGAAAAATATTTTGTCCGACGAAACCTTCCCTACGATTCTGCACACTCCTGGTCCCATACAGCATCGATCGCCAGATATTTGGGAAGCCCATAAACCACTGCAACCTGCCGGAGTTTCCATCGTTCAGCTGGATTTGGACGGTGATTTACCCCCTTCCCTTCAGTTTTTCCCGACGGAAACGCTAACATGGCGTTTTCTTGAACGTAAAATTCCTGTCGATGTTCAGACTTGGGAGTCGCTTCGAAACTGGCTCGTTTCAGCTTTGAAGACAGAGTTTCCCGCAAGTGTTCCAACTGAGGGACATACCCCTTCCCGGACGCTGGTTTATTGGCGTTTAACCGGTGAAAAACGTGAGCAAACCCGATTTTTGCGTCAGCTTTTTCAGGAAACAATGGAATCGCTTGGGATCCAGACGAAGGTCGAAAATCAACAAATGCCGTCCCTGCTCAAACCCCTCCGGGACATTGGAAAGAATCTTCCCGCACGTCCGTGGACGGTATGCGTCACACCGAATCGTGAGGGGTTGATTCCCTATTCGTGGGGGCAGGGTGAATCGATGCTCAGCGATTTCCTGCGTTTGAGCCAATTTCACCTCAAAAATCTCTCGAACAAAGAGGGTACTAATACTGCTGTACCGGAAAATTTTGTCCCGCACTCGCTCAACCTGAACGAAACGCTTACGGACGCGCAGATTGCCGCCGGTCTGGAAATCATGGGACAGATTAATACCCGGCAGGAAACGGCCGCTCTGGAACTCGCCTCGATTTTGGGAGCACAAGCCTTCGCGGAAACCCAGGAAGGAGGCCGGAAGAAATGATCATCGAGTCTCTGTACGTCGATCGATTCGGAAAGTGGAAAGGCCTGAAGCTGAAGAACCTTGGGACCGGGGTGAATCTTTTTTACGGGCCAAACGAAGCCGGGAAAACGACCTTGATGCAGTTTCTGAGGACGATTTTTTACGGTTTCTCCGAGGATAGGCTCGTTTACGTTTTCCCGAATGAACCCGAACAAACAGGCGGTGAAATTCAGGCAAAAACTCCCTTTGGCCTTCTTACGGTCGCGCGGCACGTAACGGCACTTCCAGACATTGAGCCAGAAAACTCTTCACAGAACCGGGGTTCCAGAGAAAATCGTTCCCAACTGGAAAATGCCGAAATTCCTTTTTACGCGCAAGATTCTTTCCGGAATCGCTACACAACGCGTAATCTTGAGGACGGTCTGATCATTACCAACTCAAGAGGGATACGCCAGGATATAAACCAGTGGCGTAGCCTTATCAATTTAACCGATGAGGTTGAATCTGGAAGTGTAACCGGACTAAATCCGCTCGAAAATGATGAAACACTTTACAATAATATTTTTGCACTGGGGCTTCAGGAGCTTCAAAAACTTTCCGTCCTGAACTCGACAGAAGCATCCAAACGACTTTATGATTTAAGTACGGGACTTGCTCGTTATTCCTCTGCTCGAATTTTGGCGGAACTAATTCGAAACCGACAAAGAATATTAGGCGAAAATGCTTTTCCTGAACCCCTGAAAACAGAAGACCTCCAATGGTGTGATGACCTTTCGACTCCTGTATTTCTGAATGAAACGAATGGTCTCCAGAGAATTCCTCCCTACGAGATCGTTTCCCTTTTGAATTACTGCCAAATTCTGAAGAAGCAGCAGAGAAATATTCAATCACAAAACAAAAAGTACGGGAAAATCAATTCGGAGAAGTCGGCAATTTCCGGATCTATTACGAAACTGAAAGACGAGATCCAGCAGCAAAAGCACAAAATCCATATTCTGGAAATCGCCCGGGATGTTCAGGGAGTTTGGGAACAGAGGGCGGAATTGGATTCGCAAATTGTAGCATTTGGAGAACAGAATCCTGATCTGATCGATACCTCTGACAGGGAAATCGAACAACTTCATGAAAACCTTAAAAAGCTTTCGAGAATTCATCACGAAATTCGAACCATCAAAGAAAATCGTTCGCAGTTCCAAACCCTTTTGAAAGCCCTGGACACGAAATACTCCGAAGTCGCACTAAACACGGAGCTTCTCTCGTCGGTCCAGGCCATTGAATCTTTTATCCAGCGTCAGGAGTGGATCGAAAATCTGCGCGGCCGTCTTGAAGACCTGCACCGTCAACAATTGGATTCAGAGGCACAACTGGCTATCGATTACCGTCGGCTTGGTCTTTCGCTCCCGGATTTCGATTCAGTTTCCACCCCTGAAAAGGCATTTCCTTACGATGTTCGCACCCTGCGGCCTCTTCGGTCTCCCAACCGAGAAATGCGTCGTCTTCGTAATCAAATCGAGTCTGAAAGAAAAAAACGCGAGGAATTACTTCATCAAGCCTCTGAAAATACACAAAAAATCGCCGGGTATTTTGAGGCTTGCCGTACTCGTGTAGAATGTTTCCCACAAATTCGTCAGCTTTCAGGAATGGAAAGTTTTCCTGAAGTATTCCTTCGAGGTGAGTCCCCTGCCTTGAAAAGTCCTGAAACGTCTGGCAAGGCTCAGGATCCCTCTGTATCCTCCCAAAGGAATGCCCTTAAAGCCCTGAATTTCAGCATCGTGAATGAAATCCCGCAGGAAATTCTTACCCCTGACGCTACGCAGAAAAAGACCACCAACGAAACCAGTCTGGTCAAGGAAAAGACCTCTGCACGGATTGACGTGAACGCCCTTTCAGCTCTCCTGGGGGAGGTCCTGGCTAACGTACGCCGAAGGGAGATACAAGTCTCTCAGCTAACCTCGACACTGAAAAAATTAGAACCTCTGGAGAATGAACGGGCAGATACGCTCCTGAAGCGTATTTTACCAAAGAGGGAACTTTTCGTGATGGGCGGAACATTCACGCTTGGTCTCGCTTTGACACTTTTCGCGATGTGCCGGCTCTCCGGATTTTTAACGTCCTCATCTTCCGGATCTACCGGAGTCCTGGGGAATCTCTTTTTAATGTTTTTGGGGTTCGCGTTTTGTTTGGCCAGCATCGCATTCCGGGTCGTTTATTCGCAAAAAATAGAACGTAAACTTGCCGGGCTGGAAGACGAACTGAGTACCGCACTGCAACAGCGCGCACGATTAATCCGCCTCGGTTTCGGGCCTCGTGAAGAAGAAATAATCGGCCTTTCCGACCCGGAAATTCTCGACCTTTGCAATCATGAAAGCGAAAAAATTACCTCACAATCCGCTTTCCTTGAAAAAGAAATCACAGAAGCGGAAAATACGGGAATAAACGTTTCGCAACGTTCAGCGCTTCTATCCGAGGCAAGGTTCCATAATGTACGTCTGGGTAATCTCAAACGGGCGCTTGTACAGGCAAAAGAACGCAGAACCGAGATTTTGAAATCCCTGAACCTTCCCGAAAACTGGAAAGCTTCAAACATCCGGCTCCTGATGGATGCGTCCGACCGAATCCGCGAGCTATGGCGACGCAGAAGTCGGGACATGGAAGACTTGAAGCTCTACGAAAACGAGCTGAAACTCTTGACCGATCGTCTGCGGAAACTGCTTCCTGTATTTGGCCCCGACTTCGGAAGGGAAATGCAGGGCGGTGACTCCCGTTTTCCTTTTGCACCTGGTATCTTTTCCGAAATGCAAACGAGAATCCAGAAAGAGCGGGAGCGGGAACAGGCACAAAAAAGTCTCGAACAAAAAATCCGCACCAATCGTCAGGAACTCAGAAAATTGAAAGCCGAATACCGGAAAAAATCCCAGATTCGTACCCAGTTCCTTGAGAATTCCGGAGTCGAAGATGAAAAAAGCCTTAAACTTAAACTCAAGCGTTTGACCCAGTTGAAAGAACTTCGTGAAAAACGCCGTGAACTTCAGAAGGAAATTGATTCTGTTGTACAGTTCGCATGCACAGAATCGATGCTTTGGGAAGTGTACGAAAATAATTCACCCGAGCAAATCGAGGAAAAACGTAAGGTTCTCCTGAACTCTCTCGAAGAAAACGAGTTTCAGCTCACGTCAGCCCAAAAACGGGCAGCGGAATGTGAGACGATTCTCGGAAAAATCATCTCTGATGACTCACCGACCCGGATCCAGTATGAACTGATGAAAACCCAAGCCCAAATCGGGCATGCAATCAATTCGTGGCGAATTTTCGCGCTGGCGGAGCGTTTGGTGGAGACGATCCAGCGGACGTATCGGCTTAAACGCCAACCCAAAACACTGGAATGCGCCTCGGCTTTTCTTCAGGAAATGACGGAAGGAAAGTACAATCGTGTTTGGACGCCAGTCGATGAAGACCTTTTATTCGTTCAGCGTACCGATGGAACGGTTTTCTCTACCGAGCAGCTTTCAATGGGAACACGTGAATTGCTTTATCTTGCCATTCGCCTGGCCTTGATCGACGAGTACCGCAAGCGAAATATTAACCTGCCGATCATTCTGGATGATGTTCTGGTGAATTTTGACCGCACACGGGCCGCTTCCGCTGCACGAGTTTTGACTAAATTTGCCGGTGAGCAGGCACAAATCTTATTTTTCACAAGCCACGAACACATTCGTGAGATTTTCGCCCGAGAAAACGCTGTCATTTGCGACATGACGAAATAAGTAATTCTCAGGGAGCGGAACTTTTCGAGAGATTCCGCACTCTTTGCCCCTAAAAGATCAAACTCCGCAAGCCTCTTGAATTCTTTTCACTCTCTCAAAATCTTTAATTTTTCAAAAAATTTTCAATTCTTTTCCCAAAAAAGTTTTTTTCATCTTGATTTTTTCTGGAAAAATACTATATTATATTCATGGGAGTAAATTATTCATTTTAATATTGATAAAAACCTGGAGTGAAAAATGTCTCAAGAGACAGAACGGCCGAAACTTAAAGTTCCGGAATTCAAGAAAGACGATGCAGAGGTTACCTGGTGGGTCAATGGACGCGACACCAAACCAAAATCAACCCTTCGGCGTGAGAGACGCCGGCGTCTCATCTACACAATTATTTTTGTGTTTATGATTATAATTTTCGGTGGAGCCGTTTTGACCGCCGCGATTTATGGCATTATTTTTTCCTTGCGTCCCGTTGGTCGAGATGTTCTGACACCGAAAGCTGAGATTGTCAAGACGTTCAGCTCCGGCCATGAAGAAGCCGTGCAGGACCTTGTTTACTCTCCGGATGGTTTGTTTCTTGTAACAGCTTCCGAGGATTGCACATCCCTGGTTTTAGACGCATTTTCCGGAGATGTTGTCCGCCGACTTGAAGGTCACAAGCAGGGTGTAACCTCTGTTGCGGCTGTTTCTTTGCTCCGGGAACCGACGGAAGACCGTGACAGAGCACTCGCTGCACTTAGAATTTTGACCGGGAGCAAAGACATTCGCGCGATTTTCTGGAATCCCGAAATGAACCCACCAATTCAGCAAAGACTTGGTGATTCAGAGGATTCGAGCGATGAAGAAACACTTCTCTTTGAACTTCCTCCCGGACACACCAAGGCGATTATGGACGTTGCGTTGAGTGCAGATGGCCGGTACGCCCTAACCGGAAGCCTCGATAACAGGTTTTTGCTTTGGGATACGGGAAACCATTCTCTGATTCGAACGGGTGAGGAAGGAGAAGATGGCGGCGACACACTAACTTCTGATTTGAAACAGCCTCATAAGGGGCCGGTACTCGCAGTCGCCTTCAGTCCTAATGGAAATTCTTATGCCTCAGGAAGTGAGGACTGCTCCGTCAAGCTTTGGGACAGTAATACGGACCGATTGATCTACTCACTGGAAGGTCATAACTCCGCCATAACATCCCTGCAATATGGAAGTTCAGGGAATATTCTTCTTTCCGGGAGCCGTGACCAACGCGCTACTATCTGGAGCGTCCTGAACGGCGCACAGCTCCAGATATTCCAGGCTGAAAATGAAATTATCGACGCGGAAATCAGCCAAAACGAACGTTATGTTCTCACTAATATGTATGAGAACACGGCAGTTCTTTGGGATGCGAAAACAGCCAAAAAACTGGTTCAATTCGAGGCACCGGAGCGCATTACTGCCCTGGCTCTCAGTCCGATCCAGGTCGATGGATTCCCGCTTTATGTCGCGGTGGCTACCGTCGAAAACCAAATTGTCATTTTCAGCACCAAAAAACTGATTGAAAAGAAACTTAAAAACTAAGAACGAACTTTCAGATTGGTTCGTTCAATGAGTTTATTTGTAAAGTAAAGGCCGGCATAAATGTCGGCCTTTATCTTTTTTGGATCAATCACACCCTTCCCAATCGAGGGAGATATTCCTTACCATTTGTAGGAAAGCCCCAGATTTCCGGTATGGATCGTGGCACGGTTATTTGTCATGACATCATACCCTCCAAAGAACGTCCAATGGCTTGAAGTGTCTGCCGTCAGACCAAGCCCGAGCCATGCGTAGTCACGTCCAAGGTTCGTGCTCGTAACAAAGAAGCTCGCCGCCTCATCATTGAACGCGTTATCGGACGGATTATTGTAGGCTGTCTGACCAGGAAGGGCAGACGCTGCGTAGTTCGGATTGCTGAACCGGTTTTCGATCGTCGTCTGCGTGTCGCAGAATTCGTGGACCCATGAACCACGGAAATTAAATCCGAAGACCGCTCTTTCGGTTCTGTGGCAGCAACTCAGACGGGCGCCAATTTCAGGACGCAAGGAGCTCAGGTCACCTCCCGAGGAACGCAGGGCCGTTACATATTCGTCCCCTCCGGACTCGATCATATCATCCAAATCCATGTGGATGTAAGTCAAGCCGAGGAACGGACGCAAAAGGAGCCGGTCTTGAGCGAAGCTCAAAGTCGCTGCGGTTTCAAGGCGCATGGACTGCTGGAAGCTGCCGCGTTCACCTTCATGCTGACGGGCGATTTGGGCGTGTTCACCTCCAAAGGCAACATAACGTGAGGACTGGTAGTTACCATACGAAATGTTTCCGCTCGCCATAATGTAGCCGTACTCGTTGTGGAACAAACCGTACAAACCCAAGTCATAATAGTCCGTTTTCGCGCTGGCAGGGACATCTTTTTCCGAAACCCTGACATTCTGGTATTGGAAATACGCTCCGGCACGAACATTGAACTCGTAGATGTAGTCATAACCGACGATCACACCAGCCGAGTCGTAGGTATGCGCCTGACCATTTCCATCGGATTCAAATTTTCCAGTGTTACCAACAAATCCGCCCCACAGATTCTTTCCGCGTTCTTCTGAAGTGTCATACATATCGTACACGCAATCGAGCGGACGAATGAAGTTGGCGAGATTCTGGTGCGCAAACCACGTGTTCTGCATACCGAGCAACCCCTGATTCGAGTAAATCGCTCCGGAAAGCTGGTCGAGGTTTCCGAGGGAATCGCCGCCCGCTTCGCGCGAATCGTCTAGCGCTTCCAGTACTTTGAAGAGGTCACCTTCGTCGTAGGAGTCGTTCGTCGTGTTGATGGAGTAGGCAATTCGGTCAACGTACTTGCCGATCGCCTGCTGATCTTCTGATGCGCCTTCCAAATCGCCGTACGTGTAATCGCGGCGCAGGGAGACCCAGTACTCGTTCTGATTGTAGAAACCTTCCGCGTGGAAGAGTTTCGGGATCGCCGATGAAATGGTCGGGGAGGTGATCGAGGAGTTTTCTCCGTAGGGCGAATTCGTGGCGGTGATGGTCAGCGGACTGTTCACGGTCAGACCGTGCGTCTGTTCCTGAGGCTCACTCCACGTAGGATCGTGATTCAGGGCACCGGCTTCCGACCCTTCCACGAGCAGGAACGCGTAGTCTTTGCCGACTTCCAGGCGTTCACCGTAGAAGTTGATCGTTCCGCCGTTCAGTGTCGCTGCGCCATTGACGGAGATTTTGCTCGTTTTGCCATCGTAAACCTGGACGTTGATCGTACCGGTCGATTCGTTCGTGAAGTCCTCGTCCACGATGATGTCCTTGAAGCCCGTGAGCGTACCGGCGTTGGTGAAGCTCCCGCTGACCGTCGTTTTGGTCACGTCGGCGATCAGGCCGCTTTCCGCGTTCGTCATGTCTCCGGTCACCTGGAAGTGCGTGCCGGCCGGGTTCCCAAGGATCTGGCCCTCGTTCTGGACGTCGCCGTTTGAGGCGATGGAATCGAACGCCTGGATCGTGCCGTCGGCCGAGTTCTGGATCCCGTCCACCTTCAGGGTGGAGTTGGTCCCGGTGCCCGAAATAAGGTTTTCGTTTTGAAGTTCACCCGCCACGTTGACCGTCTGGAAGTTGGAAAGTTCGCTCTGGTTCGTGAGCTTGCCGTTCTGGTTCAAAACCGAGTTGGCCCCGGTTCCCTGGATCAGGCCGGTATTGATGAGGTCCGCATCGTTGGTGACGGTTCCAAAGCCTGCGATCGTTCCGCTGAAGGCCCCGCCGTCGCCGGTCATTTCCCCGGTTTTCAGGCTGGCGGTCGTGGTCCCGGTTCCCAGGATGGAGCCGGAAACGTTGGCCGTCCCCGCCACGTCGAGATCCTCGAGGTTTTGGATCGTCCCGGCATTTTCGAGCTCCCCGAACGCATATTTCGAGCCGGCCCCAGAAGCGGTGATCGTCGCATCCGCTTCGTTGGTGACTTTGCCGGTCACGTCCGCGTTCTCAAAGTTGGAGATCTGCCCATTCCCCTGGTTTCTCAGCTCGTTACGGACCGAAAGGCTGGAATTTTTACCGGTGCTCGCAAGGATCCCGGAGTTGGTCAGGTTTTCATCCACGGCCAGCTTTTCAACGTCGCCAACCGTCCCGGCATTTTCCAGTTCCCCGAACGTGTAGTTCGAGCCGGCCCCGGAAGCGATGATCGTCCCGTCGGCCGAGTTGGTGGCTTTGCCGGTCACGTCCGCACTCTCAAAGTTGGAAATGGTGGACTCGTTGTTCAGGTTCCCGCCGATGGAGAGTTTGGAATCTTTGCCGGTGCTTTCGAGGGTCCCGGAGTTGGTCAGGTCTTCTTTCACGATGAATTTCTCAACGCCGCCGATCTCCCCGACATTTTCCAGATTGCTCATGAACTTGAAGAGTGAACCTTCACCCGTTCCGAGCATCGTGCCGGAGTTTGTGACGGGGCCTTCCGAAAGGAACGTGGTCGTTTCGAGCTGGCCGATGTTGGTCAGGCTGCCGACCGAAACCGATTCGAAATTTTTGATCTCACCCTGGTTTTCAACGGCTCCGAACGCGATGAAGGACGAGGCGAAACCTTTGCCGTAAATCAAAGCGCCCTGAGCGTTGGTCACATCCTGATCCACTTCGATGAAGCGGGCGTCAAGAATCGACCCCGAGTTCACGAGATTGCTTTTCGCCTTGATCCCCGACGAGACGGTGAGCGCTTCCATCGTGCCGGAGTTCGTCAGGTCGTCCTTGACTGTGACCTGGCTCCCAAAGTTGAACGTTCCGGTGTTCTGCAAATCGGCCGTAATATTGGCGTCTCCCACGAGCGTCACGGCCCCGGCATTTTCCAGGCCGTTCATTTCGGAGTTTCCTCCGACTGCCAAGGCCCCGTTTTCACTGACCGTCGTGCGGCCGGCCTTCACGTTTCCGGAAACGATGGCTTCACCGCTGGTTTCCAGGGTGCTGGAAAGTTCGGCATTTCCGCCAACGGCGAGTTTACCGGTTTCGCTGATTTTCGCAGAGTTCGCCTTGAAGTTTCCACCGATGGCCGTTTCGCCGTTGGCTTCCAGATCGCCGGAGAGTTCTGCGTTTCCGCCGACCGCCAAAGTGCCGGTTTCAGCGACTTTTGCGGTGTTGGCCTTCACATTCCCCACGATGGACGTTTCACCGTTGGCTTCCAGGTCGCCGGTGAGTTCCGCGTTTCCGCCGACGGCTAGTTTCCCGGTTTCAGCGACTTTTGCGTCTTTGGCCTTCACGCTCCCATCAATGACGGTTTCGCCGTCAGCTTCCAAATCGCCGGAGAGTTCCGCATTTCCGCCGACCGCGAGGGTCCCGGTTTCAGCGACTTTCGCGGTGTTGGCCTTCACATTCCCCACGATGGCCGTTTCGCCGTTCGCTTCCAGATTACCGGTGAGTTCCGCGTTTCCGCCGACCGCGAGTTTGCCAGTTTCGCTGATTTTTGCGTCTTTCGCCTTCAGGTTTCCTGCGATGCCCGTTTCACCGTCGGCTTGCAGGTCACCCGTAAGTTCCGCGTTTCCACCGACCGTCATTTTGGCGTTTTCGCTGTTCGTGACGTTCTGGGCCGTCAGATTGCTCAAAATGTTCGTCGTTCCTTCGTTCTTCAGGTCACCGGTCAGGGCCACGTTCCCTTTGATGTTGAGCGCGGCATCGGAGCCGGAAACGTTCACGTTCACCGCCGTCAGAGTACCCAGCGTGGTGAAGGTTCCCGTGTTTTCCAGGTCGTTCGTGAGTTTCACGTTTCCGAGCGATTCAAACGTGCCGGAGTTATTCGCGGAAAGGGCCTGAAGGTTTCCCGTGACGGACGCGGTGCCGCTATTCTGGAACTCGCCGCCCGCAGTAATGTCGCCCGTAACGGCAAAAGTGCCGGAGGCCGTAATATTTCCCGCTGTGATGATCGAGTCGTGACTGACCCAGGAATTGGTGGTGGTGATCGAGTTGGCTTCCGTCACGCCTTTAATGAAAACGGAACCGTCGTTTGTGATGTCGGTCGCCATCACGTTACTGTTCACCACGAACACGACGTCACTGCCGTCGATGTTCAGATTGCCGGTTTCCACCCCCGTGGCGGCATAAAACTTTCCACCACTGACCTGAATGTTGGCGGCTTTGACCATCCCCTGCGTGTAAATGAGGCAGGAATCACCCGAGCCGGTAGAGGTCAGGTCTCCGGCGGCCTCGATCCCTTTGATCGTGATCAGGGAGCCCGTGTTGCTGATGGCTCCTTCGGTCGATCTGAAGTAACCGGAGGAATAAATGAAGCCGCTGTTGACCAGGTTACTCGTCAAGGTCATGTCGGAAAGATTCATCGTGCCGGTATTGCTCAAATTCGTAGCCGTCATTTGACCGTGGACCGTCATTCCGCTGTTATTTTCGACGGCGCCCGCGATCAGATTATCACCGATGAAAACGACGCAGGAATCACCGCTCCCGTTGGAGGTGAACTCACCGGTTTCCACGGAGCCCGTGGTAATGAGGGATCCGGTGTTTTGAATCGAGGCGGAGGTCATCGAGCCGTAAACCTTGGTGGTTCCGGAGTTCGTCAGCGCGCCGGTGAGGTTCATCTGGTTCACCGTCAAAAAATTGGAGTTGTTCACCGAAGCGGCGGTCAGGTGATTGACGTTCGCTATGGTGCCGGTATTGGTGAGGTCTCCAGTGACCGAGAAAGAATCGACCCCTTCGATTTTGCCGGCGTTGGTGAGGTTCTGGCTCACGCTGATATTGTTCACGGCGAAAATATTCCCGTTCTCGGTCACAGTA
>JAFTCU010000193.1 GCA_017454585.1 Thermoguttaceae bacterium
ATGGTGCACCACTACACGATGTTCCCGGCCCACCTGAAACCGGCCGCGGACGAAAATTTCGTCGATGGTGCGAACTGGCTCATCTGGCACACGTACACCGCCTCGCCGAAAGAGCTGGGGACGCCCGGTTTTGAGTACTTTGCCGGGACCCATATTAATAAAAACGTCACGTGGTGGAACCAGGCCGGCGGGTTCCTGCGCTACATCGCCAAGTGCCAGAAACTCCTGCGAAAGGGCCAGTACGCCGCGGACGTTTGCGTCTATACGAGCGACAAAACGTACATCGGCTGGGGCCACGGCGAAACCTGGACCCCCGGGTCGAAGCTCGTCGCCGGAAATGGATGGAAGTACGACCTGCTCGACTCCGCGACGCTCATTGACCGCCTGACGTGGAACGACGCGGAAAAACGCCTCGTCCTGCCGCACGGGATGAACTACAAGATCCTCGTGATCGACCCGATGCCGGAAGAGGCCATTCCGGTCGAGGTGCTGGAAAAGGCGGCGGCTTTGGCCGAGGCCGGGGCCGTGCTGGTCTTGGGCGAAAACGTCCCGGTGCGCAATCCGGGGCTGAAGGACCAAAAGGACCGCGACGAGCGTCTGACCACCGTCTGCGCGAAACTCTGGAGCGCGGAAAGCGAAAACGGCCCGTCCTGCAAGACGCTCGGAAAAGGGCGCGTGTACCGCCGCACCTCGATGGAAGACGTTCTGGCCGCCGAGAAAATTTTGCCCGATTTTGAATCGGAGGCTCCCGCGCATTACGTCCACTACGCCGACGCGGAGGCGGACCGGTACTTCGTCGCGGGAAGCGGCCAGATCGACTGCACGTTCCGGGCGGCTGGCGCGCCGGTGGTTTACGATCCGCTGAACGATCGTGTGTTCCCGGCCATGGCATTCTGCGCTCTGCCCGACGGCCGGACCCGGGTCACGCTCGCGCTCCCGCTGAACGGCTCAGCCTTCGTCATTTTTCCGAAAGGGTCCGACGCCGCGAAGGTCCCCCACTTTGAGACCGTGGAATTCTGCGCCCCGGAGGTCCGTGACTGGCTCGGCTCCGACGAAAACGGCGGAACGTTCCGGTTCTGGAACCGAATCGACCCGATCGCACTGAACGCCGACTGGACGGTCCGTTTCGCGGAAAACCTCGGCGCCCCAGCGGGGGACGTGGCGTTCCAAACCCTCGCGCCGTGGAACCAGAGCGACGTTCCGGGGATCCGATTCTTCTCGGGAACGGCGCGTTACACGAAGAAATTCACGCTGACCCCCGAGCAGGCGAAACTCCTGGTTCGGCTTTCGCTCGGAAAAGTGGCCCACGTCGCGACCGTCCGGGTGAACGGGAAAGAGGCCGCGACCGTTTGGACCGCCCCGTGGACCGCGGACCTTTCGGGACTGGTGCAGGAAGGCGAAAACACGCTCGAGATCGACGTGACGAACACGTGGCAGAACCGTTTGATCGGCGACGCGGCCCTCCCCAAAGACCAGCGCGTGACCCGCACCAATTTGTACCTCCTCCCGGAAAAGAACGAGTTCCGGGCGTTCCAGGGCTACTTTGCGACCGACCCGCTGATGGAGTCGGGCCTCCTCGGCCCCGTGGAAATTCAATTCGGCTTGGATGAAAGGAAAGAATTTTAAAGGAATGAATCATGAAAAACGTTTCCCTTGCCGTTTCGATCGGCTCACTTGAACTCG
>JAFTCU010000194.1 GCA_017454585.1 Thermoguttaceae bacterium
CCGGGGAATTTGATTCGGTCCTTGGGAACGGGACGGGGGCCGGCGTGATTTTCGGAAATACGGGCGGCGTGACGGAAAGCGTTTTGCGCCAGCTTCATTTCACCTGGACGGGCAAAGAGCCGCCGAAAGACTGGCTCCTTTTCACTCCTGTCCGCGGTCTGGACGCCATTCGCCGGGCCGAGGTGAAGATCGGCGGGAAAACCCTCCGCGTGGGGATCGTTCACGGCGCGGGAAACATTCGCCGGCTTCTGGAGACCAAAGAGCACTTGAAGTTTGACTTCGTGGAAGTGATGGCGTGCCCCGGCGGCTGCATCGGAGGCGGAGGCCAGCCGAAAACGGAACTCCCCGTCACGGATGCGCTGCGGACGAAACGGATGAGCGGTCTTTTCTCCGCCGACAAAACCCGCGAAAAGCGCCGTTGCGGCGAGAACCCGGACCTCGTGGCGCTTTACGAAAACTTCCTGAAAGAGCCGGGAAATAAACTCCTCCACACGCGGTAAAACCCGGTTCAGAAGAAAACCTCCAGGTCGGCTTTTCCTTCGGGCTTCACAACGAAATCGACGTACACACTCTCGCCCACATTGACGAGTTCAAACGTCTGTTCCTGACCGTTGAATTTGACCCGTGAGCAGCTTTTTCCTTTGGGGAGGAGCAGATGGGCGCGGAGTTCTTTGGCGGGTGAAAGCACGTAGTACCGCATTCCCTCGTCCCGCAGAACCCAGCGAACATCCACGAATTTGGCCGTTTTTTCGTAGCCGGTAAAGTAGCGCGTTTCCGTGTAATGCGTGACAGGAAAACGCGGTGCGAATTCCATCACGTCGTAACCGGTCCCCAGGTCGGTGATCCCGGCGAGACCTTCGTCGATCGCGGAGAGCAGGGCGGCTGCGCCCCATGCGCTCGGCCCACCGCCAAGTGGTTTCCGGGTCGCGGGGTCGTAAAGGAAGTAAATCGCCTTGTCCTCTTTTATCATTTCTTCAAACCGCCGTAAAATGTCCCAGCCATACGCTTCGTAACCGTTCCGGAACGCGCCCTTGGCCAGCTCGCCGGCGGTGAAGGGAGATATCCCGCCATTCACATAACCCCCCGCTTTGCTCCCACCAAAAGCCGGGGTGTAAGGTGGGTCGATCGAAAACCACTCTGCAAACGCCTTGGTCGTTTCTCGCCGGGCGAGGTACTCCCCGATGATCGAGCGTGCCTGCTCGACGTTTAAAATGCCCCGGTTCAGTGCGTAGGCGTTGGAGAGTGAAAGCCGGACGTTTTCCTGGTCGTCCACACCCGCTCCGTTCAGGCCGATCTGGTGAATGAAGAATTTTCCGTTCCACAAGTGCTGGAAAATGCTGGCTTTAAGCGTTTCCGCCCGTTCGAGCCATTCTTTGGCTTTTTCTGAATTACCCAGCCGGTCGTGGAACCACGCGAGCTGATTCATCGCCTGATAAACGCCCGTGCAGTCACCGTGCATGATCCCCATGGGCGTCTGGTCGTTAATGCGGCGGTTCGTTCCGGCGTCGGGTTTGTACGTAAAGTCCCACGTGTCGATCGTAAACCCGCGTTTCACCAGACCGCGCTCCGGATCCCAGCGTTTCGGGTCGGAGGTCATGTAGTCGATTGCCTTTTCCAGCTTCGGCAGAACACGGGCCAGCCATACATCGTCGCCCGTGACCTGGTAGTAGCGCATGGCGCCTTCCACCACGAGATACTCCACATCCGCCTCGATTTCAAGCCTCACGAGCGACAAATTATCCTCCGGGTATAAGACTCGGCAGTCCGCATCGACAAACTTCCAGTGAGGATCGTCCAACTGCTTGATCAGCTCGTAGAAGCAGCCATCCGCGCGCTGGGTTTCCAGGATGAAATTCAGGAAAGAATCCAGGTCGTACTCCCAGTGAAGGAATCCTTTCATCTGCTGCACGTGGTCCCGGATCCAGTTGTTGCTGCACATCAGGACCTTGCCGTCAATGAAGACGAGCCGGCGGTCATCCTGAATGGTGTTTCGGAGCTGGTGGATCATTTCGCCCAGTTTTGGATCCGTGGTCGTCAGGAGGGCGGGAAGGCCCATTTCGTAATTATTGTACGTTCCGTTATGCCTCCCCGCGACGTTCATGGCAGGGAGCGGGTCGCGAAACTTGATCTCTGCGCCGTCATTGATCGTGCAGCCCTCCGGAATGGAATCGGCCAGGGCAAGACTTACGAGCAGAATGGAAACGCAAAACAAAAAAAGGTTTTTCATGGGGTTTTCTTTAGGTGAAACTTTTCAGGAGAGGATTTTCAGTCGGCCGGGGTCTTAATTCTTCCGGCCTCGTTTTCTTAATTATACCACGGCGATTCCCGTTGAAAAGCCCCCCTGAATCCCTGGCCCCACGCGAAACCACTTGACTTTTTTCCTGTTTGTGGTAAAATAAATAAGGAATCTGTTTATTAATTACCTTTAACCTGTTTAAAACCATGAAATTTTCAACGATCGAAGAGACGGCTGAGGCCCTGAAGCGCGGCGAGATCGTCATCATGATGGATGACGAAGACCGGGAAAATGAGGGCGATTTTATCTTCGCCGCCCAGTTTGCCACGCCCGAACTCGTAAACTTCTGCATTACTCACGGGAAAGGGATCGTTTGCGTCCCCATGCTACCCGATGATTGTAAACGGCTGGAACTCGACCAGATGGTTCAGCACAATACGGCCCCGCTTTCGACCCAATTCACCGTGGCGGTGGACCATATAAGCGCCAAAACCGGCGTTACGGCTCAGGAACGTGCAGTAGCGATCAAAGCCCTTTCTGACCCAAAATCGAAAGTCACAGACTTTACCCGTCCGGGCCATGTGTACCCGCTAAAGGCCAAAGAAGGCGGCGTTCTGCGTCGTGCCGGGCACACCGAAGCGTGCATTGACCTCATGAAAATCGCGGGGCTTCGGCCGACCGCGGTCTGCTGTGAAGTCCTGGGTGAGGATGGTGACCGGGCTACGAGAGAAGAACTGACCGAAATCGCTCAAAAGTACAATCTCAAGTGCTCCACGATTGAGGAGTTGATCCGCTACCGCCGCAATCGGGAAAAACTCATTTACCGGATCGCCGACGCGAACCTTCCGACCAAGTACGGCCCGGGCCACATTTACGTGTATGGCGTCAAGTACGAAACCATGGAACCCGTGGTCGTTCAGATCGGCTCGCCCGAAACCGCCAAAAGTCCTGAAATCGCGCAAAACCCGCTCGTGCGCATGCACTCTTCGTGCTTCACGGGGGATCTGCTTCACTCGCTGCGGTGTGACTGCGGCGACCAGCTGACCCGCTCGCTGGAACGGATGCAGGAAGACGGTTACGGTTACTTGATCTACCTCCCGCAAGAAGGTCGGGGGATCGGTCTGGCCGAGAAGATCAAAGCGTACAAACTTCAGGAGCAGGGACTTGACACGGTAGAGGCGAATTTGGCCCTCGGGCACCGCGCGGACTGCCGGGATTATGGCGTCGGGCTGCAAATTTTGAACGATTTGGGCATCACGCACATTCGTTTGCTAACGAACAATCCAAAAAAAGTCGATGCTTTTATATATAGCGGATTCGATCTCACAGTTACGGAACAGGTCCGTATTTTGGGAGAGATCACCCCTTATAACGAGGCGTATATTCGGACTAAGGTCGAGAAAATGGGGCACATTTGGCCAGGATTTGAGGCTGAAGAGTAATTTCGGGCCCCGTTCGTTCCCATCGTTTTATTCGACCGTCCCCTCAAGAGACCTGAAAGCACCATTCCCATGGCTATTTTGTTCCTCGGAGCCACTTCTGAAATTGCACGGCATAACGTCGATTTTTTCGCGGCGAGGGAGGAACATCTTATTCTTGTGGGACGTAATCCACAGAAACTGCGCAGTCTGGTAACGAGGCCGGACTCGGAATTTATGTATTATAACGCCTCAGAGACTTTTCAATCCATTCTTTCCGCCGAGATGTTCTGGCTTCAGTGTGTCGCTCTGGCACGGGTTACGTGGGAAGAACCGATTACCGGCATTTACATCGCTCAGGGTATGCTCCCCTCACAGGACTCAAAACGCTGGGGCGATGAAATTGAACAGACGGTTTTCGTCAATTTCACCTCATTGACGATTTTCCTTGAAGCGGTCGCACGCTGGTACGAGACACATCCTTTTGCCGCAAATGGCGCATGGATCACGGTCCTTTCCTCGGTAGCGGGAGATCGGGGACGATGTTCAAATTATCCCTATGGAGCTGCCAAAGCGGGGCTGACTGCCTACCTCTCCGGGCTTCGTGCACGGTTGCAGCCGATCGGGACGAACGTCCTGACGGTCAAACCCGGCCTGGTCCAGACGCGTATGATCGCAGATCGGCCGCAGAGCAAATCGTTCCTGGCCGCCGATCCCCGCCGTGTCGCCGAATCGATCGACCGTGCGATCACAAACCGGCGGAACGTCCTCTATACACCGTGGTGGTGGCGCATCGTGATGTGCTGCGTCCAGCTTCTTCCTGAATGTATTTTCAAGAGGTTAAGGTTTTAGTTCTCTTCATTTTCATAAAATCGTCAATCTTTTTATGATGCAAACCACCCGTAAAATCTCCATCACGCCGCGCGTTTCCATTGGCGGCGAGGCCGAAACGTTCACCCTGATTGCCGGGCCGTGCGCCATCGAGGACGAAACGACCGTCATGACCGCCGCGGAATGGCTGAAGCGCGTCTGCGAGGAGCTGGAAATCCCGCTCGTCTTCAAGGGCTCGTTCGACAAAGCAAACCGAAGCTCGATCTTCTCCCCGCGCGGTGTGGGCCTGGAGGAGGGTTTGCGAATCCTGGAAAAAGTCAAAGCCGAATTGGACCTTCCGGTCGTCACGGACGTTCACGAAACGACCCAATGCCCGGCCGTCGGGCAGGTGGTGGACCTGATCCAGATCCCGGCTTTTCTTGCGCGCCAGACCGATCTGCTCGTCGCGGCGGCGAAAACCGGCAAAGCCGTCAACGTGAAAAAAGGCCAGTTCATGGCCCCGGATGATATGCGGAACGTGGCGGCCAAACTCACCGAGGCGGGAAACGAAAAGATCCTCCTCTGCGAACGCGGCACGTCGTTTGGCTACCACACGTTGGTCGTGGATTTTACCGGCCTGATCGAGATGCGGAAAATCGGCTTCCCGATCGTTTTCGACGCGACGCACAGCGTGCAGAAACCAGGCGGAAACGGGACCAGCTCGGGCGGAAACCGTGAGTACGCCGCCCCTCTGATGAACGCGGCCCTGGCCGTGGGCGTGGACGCGATTTTCGCCGAGGTGCACCCCGACCCCAGCCGGGCGATCTCCGATGCGGAGAACCAGATCCCGCTGGCCGAAATCCGGGAAATTCTGCTCCGGGCGAAAGAAATCGACCGAGTTTCAAGAGCGTTTCATTAAGAGCGTGCTTTGAGATTTTCGGTTAAAAACCTCGCTTTTTTCACCCTGCGGGAGAAAAAAGACTTGCCCGCGAAAACGTTTGCCGCCGCGGAGGGAGGAACATTTTGAAAATTGTTCCTCCCCCGGGACCCCCTCTTTCAAAAACTTTTTAATATTAGATTAAGGAAGAGTGCTTTTTATTCTTTCTTATTTTCTCATGAAGGCGTCCACCTCGTTCGCGACGATCACCCCATAATTCACCGCACCGAGCCAGCCCGACATGATGATCCCAACGCTCCCTGTATGGAAAAGCCCCGGCACCTGCTCCGGCAGGCCGCGGGAAATCTCGAGGCCCTCGAACTTCGTCCCGAAACTCGCCCCCATCTCGTGGAGCGTGTACCGCTCGAACGTTTTCGGCGTGGCGGCCTCCACCCAGTCGATTTTCTGACGGATCCCCGGCACGTACTTCTCCACCGCGTTCAGCGTGTCCTCGATGAGGTCCTTCTTGCTCGCCTCGTACTCCTCCGGGGTCAGTTTCGCCCAGTCGTCATAGTTCGCGTTCGTGCTGGCGACGATGGCGTACCGGTCGCTCACCCCAGGCCGCGTTTTCGGGTAATAGAACGAATACGTGCGGCTCGTAATGTTCCGGCTGAGAAGCATTTTCGTGTCGAACTTCGGCGCGACCGACGTGAAAAGCAGATCGCCGCAGACCTTCTCGTCCACCGTCTCGCCCGGCTTGAGCGACATATAGACCTGGCAGCTCGAATTGTTCAGGCGCACTTTTTCGGCCTTTTCGATGAACTCCTTCGAGAAATTC
>JAFTCU010000195.1 GCA_017454585.1 Thermoguttaceae bacterium
GAGCGTGATGGCGATGCGCGCCGGGATCCACTGCTACACCGAGAAGCCGCTCACCCACGACGTGCGTGAGTGCCGCGTGATGCAGGAAATTGCCGAGAAAAACCACCTCGTCACCCAGATGGGGACGCAGATCCACGCGGGGAACAATTACCGCCGCGTCGTGGAAAAGATCCAGGCCGGTGCGATCGGGCCGGTGCGTGAAATTCACGTCTGGTGCGGCAAAGGCTGGGGCCACCCTGCCGACTTCGTGAACCCGACCGACACGCCGGAAATTCCCGACTGGCTCGATTGGGATTCGTGGCTCGGCCCGGCGAAGTACCGTCCGTACAATCCGTGCTACCTGCCGGCCAACTGGCGCAAGTGGTGGGCGTTCGGAACCGGGACCATGGGTGACATGGCGTGCCACTATATGGACTTGCCGTTCTGGGCGCTGGAACTGCGCGACTGCCTGACGGCGGAAGCGATCGACGGCCCGGCCGTGAACGCGGAAGGCTGCCCGCTTTACCTGACCGTGAAGTTCACGTTTGCCGCCCGCAGCGAGAAACTGCCTGCCTGCACGCTGACGTGGTACGACGGCGACCGCCGCCCGACTGAAGCGATGGCGAAGTACAACATTCCGATGACCGGCGCGGGCGTTTTGTTCGTCGGCGACGATGGCGCGATGTACGCCGACTACGGTACTCATAAACTCTACCCGGAAGAAAAGTACGCGGACTACACGACCCCCGAAACGATTCCGAACTCGATCGGGCACCACAGGGAGTGGCTCCAGGCCATCCGCGACAACAAGCCGGAAAACTGCACGTGCAAGTTCGGTTACTCGGGCCGCCTTACTGAAACGGTCCTCCTCGGTACCGTGGCGTACCGCGTGGGTCAGAAACTCGAATGGGACGCCGACGCGATGAAAGTCAAGAACTGTCCCGCCGCTAACGATCTGATCACGGTCGAGTACCGCGACGGCTGGATTCTGTAAAAGTTAGGAGTTAGGAGTTAGAAATTTCCGCTTCTTGTAATATTACATACAAAAAGCCTTCGACCCATAAAAGCCGAAGGCTTTTTTTACTCCTAACTCCTAACTCCTAACTATCGTCAGTTCGGGGCGATGGTGCAGGAGATGCGTTTGCCCTGTTTGGTCGGTTTGCTGTCCACTTTCCCGTACGGAGCGAGCATTTCAATGACCTGTTTGATCATACGTTCGCCTTCCTGAATGTGGATCATTTCACGACCGCGAAAGATGACAGAGACCAGAACTTTGTCTTTTTTTTCCAGAAAACCTTTGGCGGCATTCACCTTGACGATGACGTCGTTGTCGCCAGTACCAGGACGGAGGCGGATCTCTTTTACCTTTACAACGTGGGGATTTGCTTTGTTCTGCTTCTTAGTCATCTGGTACTTGAATTTGCCGTAGTCCATGATTTTGCAGACCGAGCATTTGTCGTTCTGGGCGACCTCAACGAGGTCCAGGCCGGCTTCCTGCGCCAATTCAAGGGCCTTGCGAACGTGCATAATTCCCAACTGTTCGCCCGCCTCACTAATGACCCGCACTTCACGCGCACGAATCTGCTCATTAACACGCTGTTGATTCTTGCTGTCAGCGGGACCTTTTTTTAAACTCATTCGTTAAATTTCTCCTGTGTCCTTTTGAAATTGGAAAGGTACGATAGATTTCACTTAATTATTATAAGGTTTTCCTTTTTAGTCAAGGGCCGGTGGGGACTTTTTCCTGAAAAAAAGCAGAAAATTTTCAAAAAAATCCCCCCTGGAACCGTTTTTTGTCGCAATTATCTCGCAATGATCCGTTTCGTCGTGATTTGAAGCTCCGGGAGACTCAAAATCACAACCGACGAGGAAGGCGTTCGTTCCAGTGCGCCTGGATTCAGAAGATGCGTTTTCCCCTGGATCATCCAATGGAATTCATGCGTGTGGCCGGTACAAATCAAATCAAACCGCTGCGACTCGATCAGTTCGTCCAGAGTACGCCAGTCGTGGCCATGAAGGAATGCGATCTGGCGCCCCTCGCGGGTGATCATGCCCAAGTAGTCCCAGCAGGTCTGACCCGCGTTCAGGATGGCCGTACGCATCGTCTGCGGGAAATCCGTGTTTCCAAAGACGAAATGGCACGGAACGTTCAGCCCCGCAAGCAGATTAACGACCTCCGCCGCGCCAATGTCGCCACAGTGAATGATTTCTTCAACACCCTCCTGGCGGAAAATCTCCACAGCTTTTTTTGTGTTTGCCAGGTTCGCGTGAGTATCGCTCAAAACTCCAATTTTCATGCTCGTCCGTCTGTTTTAATATAAAAAAGGGGCAGAGGAGCCTTTTTAGAATCCTCTACCCTTTAACTTTCTAAACCATGTACACGAATACAGGATCAGTAGGAGGAACCTCTGTTTCCACCGCCACTGCCGCCACCGTACATGCTACTGTTGTCGTTCGAGTCACCCGTCACGAAGTTGAAGGTCTTCACACTCTTGATGGAGGAGAAGGACGGGGCGACCGAAATACGCACGTAACGACGGTCTGCCGAAACGACGCCCGTAGCCCCGTAAGTGGCACCCGGTTTCAACGTCCAGATGACCGGCATGTACCCAACGGCTCCGCTGAGGTTCACAAACCCGGGCACCAGGCCGCCTTCACCCGAGGCCGCATAGTCAGCCATCGCTTTGTGGTCCACGTTCGCGAAAAGTTTCTGCGCGATCTGTGATTCCTTGCCCTTGGCAATAGCCGTGTTCAGGCGCGCCGTTTCGAGGGCTTCCGTACGACGGCCCTCGTCAAGTGCAAACTCGATCGCGCACATATCATTTTCTAACGGAATGGCTGTTTTGATCGTCTTGGCCTCGCCAGTTCCGTAGTGGATCGTACCTTCCACAACGACTTTGTTACCGGTCACGTCGCCGTAAACCCGTTTCGCCATCACGCGGTACGTTCCCGGGAAACCCTGCGAGCAGATGTACTTCTCCGAGGCTTTGGAGGAAACATCCCGACCGCCGTCTTTGGTGAAACCATTCGATTCAATGAAGCCACCACCGACAGTCCGTCGATTCATCAACGAGCAAAGGGAACCATTCGGTTCTTCGACGAAGAGGTCAATGTCCGCGTCACCTGTCCAGGAGACCGTCACGACACAGTCGCGCTGGAGAGCGTTTTCCAGGTCTTTTGCGAAGGCCTTCGCATCCTCGGTCTTCCCTTCGGCTTCAAGACGGGCTGAAATGGCTTTTGCGCACAAGAGAGCGGCATCCCAGTCCGGTTTGTCTTCAGGTTCAACTTCCTGACGGAGAAGCCCCAGTGAGGCCCATTTCATCATTTCCACCGAGTCCACATCGGGGCGGCGTGCCAAATTCAATGCGGCAACGAAAGGCTGTATCGAATCGGGGAACATTTTGCCGAGCTGCTCGTAAATCGTCAGAGCGCGTTCGGTGTAACCCATTTTTTCCATGAAAACACCGATCAGAAGCATCTGGTTCGGGTCTTCGCAGAATTCCAGAGCGGAAAGGTAGGCGCGTTCCACATCCTCTGCCGGACGATTATCCATCACCATGGCGATCGCGAGGGTTTCGTACATCCAGGGCTGGATCTGGTTGTTCGTGATCGCGGCATTCAGCACAACGATAATATCCGCGAAACGTTTTTCGCTCTTCATCTGTCGAATGACTTCACGAACTTTCGCCTGGCTTTCTTTCACGGTTTCTTCATCCGCATTGGCCATTTCGGCGAAGTACTGATTCCACTTGGAAGCGGAAGCTTTCTTCTGGGCTTTTTTGGCATTTTTCGCGGGTTTGACTTCTTCTTTGAAACTGAAGAAAGCGCCGCCCGTGGCTTTGTTGATGGCGTTCGCACGACGGAGAGCTTCACCATTGTTCATAAAGCCGCCCATACCGCCGCCCATGCCGCCCATGCCCATGCCGCCCATGCCCATGCCGCCGCCAGCGCCGCCCATCATACCGCCAAAGCCGCCGCCCATACCGCCCATACCGGCGTTATTTCCGAGCATTCCGCCACCCATACCACCGTTCATCGGCGGGAGGTTCTGGATCGGGATCACAAGGTCAGCCACCGGGTACACACGAGTACTGAGGCTTTCTTCGGCTTTCGTCTGGGTCGTGATTTTGATGACTTCGTCTTCGATCACGTACATCATCTGGTTACTGGTAAGCATCAGACGCAAAGCAGCAGCGAGCGAAATCCCGTGAACGTCCAGCGTGATCGGCATTTCTGAGTCGATACTTTCTTCTTCCAACGCCGTTTTGTCAAGCTGAATTTCAATTCCGTGCTGTTCTTTCAGTTTGTCGATCACTTCGTTCAGTGGCGTGTCGAACGCGCTGACACTCGTTTCTTCCTTCAGGGATTCCATGAGTTTTTTATCCACGGGACTCTGCTGTGCAAGGTCCATGGACGAGTACTTTTCGACTCGTTTTTCGGTCAGGCGCTTCCAGACTTCCGAATCGGGATAAACGACCGGCGGATCGTCCGGGAACGGTACAGCCCCCAGCTCTGCCTGGTAGAACGCGTCCACAAAACCTTTCTGACGCAGCACATTCACGCGGCGGTTTTGTTCCTCGTAACCACGATAACGAGCCGTCAGGGTTCCAACGATTGCCGCCTGATTATCAGGGTCCTTCGCCAAAACAGCCGCGGCTGCGGATTCTTCCGCATCACGGTATTTGCCTTCATCCATCAGAGAGTCAAAGCGGCGCATCATCTGCTGAATGTTCTGTTCTTCCGTTTTTGCGTTATCAAGAGCGATTTGACGTTCGCGCATTTCCATCAAACGGGTACGGTCCTCTGCCTGTTTGATCGCAAGCGCTTCCTCGCGGGATTTCGCTTCACGAATCGATGACTGCACCTGCTTCGTCAAGGTGTCGAGATCTTCCGGCGGAAGGCCTTTGATACTCAGCTGGCTCTGGACCGCCATGAGGATTTCAATCGCCTCTTCCGGATTGTTGGCCATAACCTGACGGGCTTTTCCGATTTCGTCCTGCACCTGGAATCTGGCACGCTGGGTTGCCACATCCTGAGCGATGACTTCACGCTGAAGCTCGCCGGTTTCGGGAGTGATGAAGGTTTTTACCGCGTCAGCGTTCTGGCGCTTCAAATCGTCAATGATACGAACATATTCGAGCACTTCCGGGTTGGAAGGATACTTCTTGACGGCTTCGCTGATGATCGAGTCCGCGGTATCCAGGTCAAACGTTTTGCCATTGATGAGGTCGTCCACCTGCGCCAGAATCGCATCCACTTTCTGATCAAAGAGGTGGTTTACGTTCTGATAGTCGTTCCAGTTTTCAAGCGGAAGCCAACTGCCGTTGGATTTTTCGACTTTCTCTACCATTTCGGTGATGTTCGACCCCGCGACTGTCTGAGGCACGTAATTGACGCTTTCCTCGTTACCATCTTCCAGATTGAAACGGAAAGTTCCCGGCCCGATCCCTTTGTTGGCTTTGCCAATGACGATCGTTTCACGGTCACTGCGAAGCGGCGGAACCTTCACCGGATAAACGGCCTGGAAGTTATGTTTCGGTTCGCCAGCGGTCCAGGCGACTTTACGGCGGATCATATTCGGAAAGTCGGCGTAATTCGCATCCTCATTCGAAACGACCATTCCACCCGATTTGGAAGCCAGGGTTTTCAGGACGGTGGGATCTACGTTCGGGCCGAGTGCCACAGCGTCCATCGAGACGTGATCTTTCGCGAGTGCATCGCCCAAATCCGCCAGGTCTTTCGCTGCGATGAGTTTCGCACGGCTGCTTCCCTGCCCGATGAAAACGATAACACGCGTGGCGTCTGAAGCGGAATCAAACGCGCCTTTCGCGGCATTGATCGCTTTCCCGAAGTCCATGGAACCGAGGGGGGTACGTTTGGTCAATTTCGCAATCCCGTCCTGAACTTCCGTCGATTTCGGGTCTGAAAGCGATGGCACCATGGGGAATGTTGAGATGTCCGCCGCGAAAATCTGCACGCGGTCAGGACTATTCAACGAGTTCACAACGTCATTGAGCACAGAAAGCTGATCCTCACGGAATTTGCCGTTCATCGTCGCCGAAGTGTCGCACACGACGACAACGTCCAATTTCGGCTCAAGTGTTTCCTGAACCGGAGGAAGCGACAGAACAAAATAGTCCGCATCGTCTGTCGTGTTCACTTCCATAAGAGGTTCCGCCAATGGTACGTTCATCGGAACGATGCTCTGAACTGATTCGGCTCCGTTCTCATTGTCAGGAATCACGCTTACTGCGCCAGCTGAAAGCGCCTCGGTTGCGTTTTCCAGAATCGGTTCCGCATCGGTCAAAATATTTTGTGCGCTCGCGACATTCCATACACCCATCAGGATCGTGATGAGCATTAAGGGGAAAATTTGCCTGGTCATAGTTTCTCTCCAGAGAAAACACTGGTTTATAATAAATTTCTATATTACTTCCTGAAAATAAAAATACGCTATTCGTTATAATCGTCCACACAGGAACACGGTCTGACAAAATTTCTTTTTTCTGCTACAATCGGCAGGAGTGTCATAACCGGAACGATCCGGAAGGACGAAAAGTTTCTATTCACCATCAAGCGGGCAGGTCGCAAGTACCGTATAGTTGGAACCGGAGCGAGCCATGTGACTCGCGAAAACCGTCACGGATTTTATGTACGACTTTCCAAGGTCAATGTTCTCATACTGGGCGAGCAGATCGCTCAGATCGGCCAGTGCCGGGGTTGCGCGTTTTACACGGCCGAGCGTCACGTGCGGGGTGAAGGGGCGCAGCTCACGAGGAAACCCCGCTTCCTGCATGGCCAAATCGACCCGGCGGGCCAGTTCGGTGATTTCCTGCCGGCCCTCGTTGACCCCGATCCAGACGTTCCTGGGCTTCATTACATTCGGAAAAGCCCCCGCACCGCGCAGGCCCATGGTAAACGGTTTCAGATCCTTTACGGCACGCTGGACGCGTACACAAATGTCGTTTACTTCTTCGTTCAGGATTTCGTCCAGAAATTTCAGCGTCACATGGAATTTGTGCGGAGGTTCCCATTTAATATCCGCGTTAAGTTCCTGTAATCTTTTGGAAAAGTTGGCCGCCTGAATCCGCGATTTCTCGCCGATTTCAACACCGATAAAGGTTCTGATTTTATAATCCATAAGGTTTGCCAGGTTTTTATGAGGTATCTCCACAAATCGCTAATTACTATTTTACCCTCGGGGCCGGGATTTGTCAAGGAGTTTCCTGAAATAATCGGAAAAAGTCGCGAAATTTTTGTTTTTTTCCGACTCCACGAAAGCAAATGACAGAATTGGTCTGGACAAAAATCGAAAAAAACACTATCTGTATAATGACGATAAATATTGATTCGATTCCCTGCGAGTTTGATTTATGAGTAAAAAACTTCAATACTTGGGCATTTTAGGCCTGGCGTTCGTTCTGTTTACTTTTGGCTGTAAATCCTGTGGTAATGGCAGAGACCCCCTTCTCGGCAAAACCCGCGTCGATCCTCCGACGACTAACGCCCGAAGTGTCTATGTTGAACGTCAAAATGCGAACGAATGCGGTGTCGTACCCGGGGGACGTCCAGCCGCAACGGTCTCTCAGGAAATTCCCTCCAGTTCAGACCCGGCCGGGATCATTCAACCCGGGGCGGGATCTGTTCAAACGGTCTATTACCCCAATGGTCTGGATTCCACGGAAGAGCCTGCTGGAGTATCTGAAAAACAAAATTCCTCCGAAAGTTCCCACCTTCGTTGGGTCAGCTCTGAAGTTCCCCAAAAGAAAGAAACGCGGGGCCCCAGCCTGAATGCTTTGATGACCAGCGAACTGACAGAAGAGGAGCTTGCCAATTACCGCTACGTGTACGATTTTAGCGTTATGCCGCCAAGGAAAGTCCCGGTCGGGCGGTCTGCCGATCAGGTTTCGCCTGAAAAACAGTCTGCGGGAAACGCTGTTCCTCAGGAAACTTCTGATCCTTATGTGCCTCACTCGCCTCAACTCGTCTCGAATAATTACGACCCGTACGCGCCGAATCGCCAGTTTGAGCGGCGAAGAGCCAAACTCTCGCAAAAAATGGCCTCTGAATTTGACGAAACGGATCCGATTTCCGAGCCGGTTCAGACGGTAAAAACAGACACACCGAAAAACGAGCCCGTCTCCGAGGCTGCTCCGATCCTTCAGGTACAGTCTTCCTCGAGAGATTCCGGATGGCGCGTTGTGGCGTCTCCTGACCCTACTTTTTCACGTCCAGCCGAGGCGCTTTGCAATGATTCGGCGACCGGGACTCAGATCGCTCCCGTTCAGAAGTCTGTAGGGGCGAAAATTGAAGTTCCTGAAAATCCTGCACAAAGGGTTCCCGGGAAAGTTCAGGAAAACGTGAGATCCAGCGAGGACGGTGCGCTGAATCTTTTCGATCTGCCCCGAAGGTAAAAACCCGGGAAAATTTTCGGGTACCCGCTTGACTTTTCATTAATAAAGAGGTATGATGGTGGAAATTGATTTTTCCCATTTCATCCCTTTTTATTAAGGTCAAGCCATGCGCCAATTTCTTTTTGTTTCGTCATTCCTCGCTTTATCCCTTTTTTCGCTGGTTTCTGTTCTTTCAGCCGCGAATGTTCAGTTTGAAGACTCCGGCGCCTCGGTGAAGATCCTCATCGACGGCAAGCACTTCACCACCTACCAGTACACTTACGGCGTGAAGCCGATTTTCTGGCCGGTACTTTCCATGGACGGAAAGGGACTGACACGCGATTACCCGATGAAGGACCCGAAACCGAGTCAGTTCCCGTTCGACTCTTACGACCACATCCACCAGCGCTCCGTCTGGTTTACACACGGGGACGTGAACGGCATCGACTTCTGGTCCGAGTGGCCCGGGAAGAACTGCGGCGTCATTCTTCAGACCGAATTCCTCAAAAAAGAGGCTCCGACGTTCGTGACGCGGAACCTCTGGATGCAACGGCCGGACCGGATCATTCTGACCGACGAGCGGACCTTCACATTCGGTGGTGACGCGCACGGGAACTGGATCGATCTGGAGATCAAACTGATCGCGACCCACGGTGACGTGAAGTTTGGAGACACGAAAGAGGGCACGATGGGCGTTCGCGTCCCGGGCGTGCTGGAAGTTCAGAAAAAACAGGGCGGAAAAATCATCAATGCGGAAGGCCTGACCGACGACGCTGCGTGGGGCAAACGCTCCGCCTGGGTCGATTACTCGGGAGTGATCGACGGTAAAAACTACGGGATCGCCATGATGAACCACCCGACCAGCGAGCGTTTTCCGACGTACTGGCACGTGCGCACCTACGGTCTTTTTGCTGCCAACCCGTTCGGAGTACATGACTTCACCGGCGACGCGAATCAGGACGGTTCACTGACTCTCAAAAACGGTGAAAGCGTAACGTTTAAATACAGGCTTTACTTCCACTCCGGAAACACTGACGAGGCTGAAGTCCAAAAGAACTACGACGATTATTCCAAAAACTGATCCGACGGACGAAATGGCCCAGGTAAGACTCCATTTTCCCAATCAGCGACAAACGGTTGAAGCCCCGGAAAACGCGAGGCTTGCCGATGTGATACGCACGCATTTTCCTGCACTCTGCGCTATGCCGTGTGGGGGCCGGGGACTGTGTGGAAAGTGCACGGTTCGGCTTGGAGACGGGCATACTGTTCTCGCGTGCCAGACGCAGGTTGAGCCGGAAATGCGCGTTTTTCTGGACGCCGCCCCGGAACGGGAGTCGGTCCCCGTTCTGACGTGCTTCCCCAGCGAGTTTCTGGAAGAGTTGCTCCCCGATCCTGGTATGGAGTCCGCCTTCACGGCCGCGTTTGATCTTGGAACCACGACTTTGGCCGCCGTTCTTGTTCAAGGTGGAAAGATCGTCGCTCGTACATTTCGGACAAATCCCCAGCGGGCGTTCGGTGCGGACGTCATTTCAAGGATACAATACGCAGCCGAGGCGCCGGACCACCCTAGCGTACTTCAGAAACGTCTCCTGAACGCCGTCCGCGAAATGACCATGGAGCTGATCACTGGCGGGAAAACCAGCCAAACGCTCTGTTCCGGGGCCGAGAAAATCACCGAATTGTCCCGGATCAGGCGCGTCGTTTTTTCCGGGAACACGACCATGGAAGAAACGACACTGGGGCTTGACCTCCAGACCCTTGCGGCCTTTCCGTTCCGTTCGGCCCCTGAACTTCAGACCGATTACACCGCCGGAGACCCAATCTGGAACAGCGGTTTGAACTTTTTGAAGCCCGAAACGGAAGTGCGTGTTTTCCCGGTCATCGGCCCGTTCGTCGGCGGCGACATTACTGCTGGGCTTTTGGTCACCAATTCCCCTGAAAAGCCTGCATTTCTCATCGACCTGGGAACCAATGGTGAGATGGTCCTCGAAACCCCTTCAGGCAGAATCGCCTGTGCGACCGCCGCGGGGCCCTGCTTCGAAGGATCTGAAATCTCGTGTGGAATGTGCGCGGAACCCGGGGCCATTTGCAGTGTTCGGAATGAGAACGGGCAAGTCCGTATCGAGACGGTTTGGGACGCGCCGATTCACGGGATCTGCGGATCCGGTCTGGTAGAACTCACGACCCAGCTTTTATGTCAGGGGCTTTTGACTCCCGACGGTCGTCTTCTTGAACCCGAGGAAATCCCCTCGGCGGCTCCAAACGCTTCACAGGCGTGGGCGAGGCGGATCCAATACGAAAACGGCGAGTTGGGTTTCCGTTTGGCCGGTTCTTTCCGCGTCACCCAGGCCGATCTGCGTAAGATACAGCTTGCAGTCGGTGCGATTCGGACGGGTGTACAAATGCTTCTGAAGCGCCACGGTGTTTTACTTTCCGAAGTGGTTCGTTTCCGGATCGCCGGGGGGTTTGGCCGAAACATCCAACCCGCCTGCGCCCAAAGGTTGGGCCTGGTTCCGGCAGAACTTCCTCTGGATCGGGTCGAATTCATCGGTAACTCCTCCCTGGCCGGCGCGGTTCAGGCAGCGGTTTCTACAGAACGGTGGACACTCGCGAAAACCTTGTCGCGGGACACACAATGCATCGACCTTTCGCTGGAAAAAGACTTTTCGGACACCTTTATGGATTCGATGTTCTGGCCATGAACCCCTTAAGGGGACAACACTTCCAGCGTCGTCAAATGCGAGGGAATAAAGAAGTACGGAACAAAGAATTACGCGCCTGCGCAAGAAGGTTTAGGCCGATTAAAACGCCTAATTCCGGCCTTTGTCCTGCATTACCGCCTGCCACACTGCCCCCGCAAATGCGAATCTAGGATATTTTCACTCAACACTAAAACTGATTCAATCTCGAAAAAATCATCACCTCCAGCATATTCACAGCCGGTGGGTTGGATTGGTCGTTTAAATCGTCGAAATTTCCATTTTGGCTCATTCCCTCGGCAAGTGTTTTGCGAAGTTGCTGCCAGCGTTCGGGCGTGAAGATCCACTGGCGGCGGACGATCACCCCCTCCTCCATCGCGTGGAGCACGTCTTCCAGTATCTCCGATTTGCGCATATTTCGGATCACGGCGCACTCGTCGAGCGAGAAATTCCTCTCCAAAAGCTGGATCGTCCAGAAAAAACCCGGCTTTCGGTCAATTTCTTCAGCCGAAAGCGGCGTTCGGACAGACTGCACGGTCTGTGCGGCCTGAACGGGTGCAATCGCAGGAGCCGACGCAGGCGTTTCCGGCCTCATGGGTTGGGGCTCCTGCCTCGGCGGGTTTGCCGGGGACGACCGATCCTGTGAAATCACTCCGAGGCGGTAAAGGATCTGCGGCGAAAACGGTGGAATCTTTTCCAGTGGGCGCGTGCCGCGCATGACCTCCCGCCCAAGATCCGTCAAAACGAGCACCGGAACCTGAAACTGACCGGAACCCGCCTTTTCCTGACGGATCAGGCCGCAGTTCATCAACGCCTCGATCATCGGGACGACGTCTTTTTGTTTGTAGCACTGAAGTTTCCCGTAAGTCGTGATCGTGTTCAATTTCAGCTCGGTAATTCGCGATGAATTCGACCCGCAAAGGACCTGGGCGAGCAGCGTCTTGCCGCAGGAAAACCGGCGTTCGATCGTGATACGCGCCAGGCCGCTCAGAATGATACGAACCAGTTCTGTAAGCTGGGGCGTGACCGTCGGACCGGAAGGGGAAACCGGGGCCGGAACGGGAACTGGAGGCGCAGAAGCAGGAGCCGGTTCAGGGCTCGGTTCCGGGTTGGATTTTTCGGGCTGATGGATCCCACGCGCTGCGCAGGAGTCGCAATGGCCGCAGTTACCGGAGTTTTTCTCGCCGAAGTAGCGCAGGATCTGCGCCTGGCGGCATTTCGACGTCATTGCGAATTGGCAAACCGCGTCGAGGCGTTCATACTCGGCTGCCTTGCGTTTCTCGTGAAGCTCGAAATCGATTTTCAGGTCACTGAATTTCGGGAAACGCGGGCGGTAATTCCCCGAGTTCGACTCGTCCTCCGGATTCATTGGGATCATGCGGATCGCCCGACCGCGGAACGGGGGAATGTACGTGAAGAAGGCGTGCCGGTTCAGCTCGCGCAGGGCGGTGGTGATGGATGTCGTTTTCAGGCCGGTCTTTTGTTCGAAGTCCTCGATCGTGCAGTAAACCATTTCGTCGAAGCGGCCGTCCACGATTTCCAGCGCAGCATCCCAGACTTTCCGCCTTGTTTTCGCGTTCGGGCTGATAAAATTCCCGGCCTGTTCCCAGGAAGCGTCGATTCGGAGGGAAATGTAATTTTCGGAAGCGTCCAGCCGTTCCAGAACGCCGGCCGACTCGAGGAGCCGTTCGCTTGCGCCGATCGCGTCCGCACCGCCGGAGGTAATTCCCAGATCTTCGCGGATTTCCAGTTGGGTCTTTTCGATCACCCGATCCCCTTGGGCGCAGAGGTACGTATAGACCATTTGCACCACGTCCCGGGACGGGTACGCGCTTTCGATGAAAAACTCATGCGTCCGGCGGTCGCTGTAATTGAAAAGGAGCAGGCAGTGCGACGGTTTTCCGTCCCGACCCGCGCGGCCCGCTTCCTGGTAGTAGCCCTCCAAAGAGCCCGGCATATTGTAGTGGATGACGAAACGGACGTCCGCTTTATCGACACCCATCCCGAAGGCAGTGGTCGCCACGACGATGTCGGCCTTGCGGTTCGGGCGCAGAAGTTTCGGCGCATTGGGCAGATCGTCGGGCGATTTTCCCCTTCCGTGCGCGATCAAATATTCTTCACCGGCTTCCCCCGCCTCACTTTCGTCAAAACGGGTAGTGACGACCGGCGCGGGTGTACCTTTTTTCCCGCTCATGAATTCTTCCTGAACCGCCTTGCGGTCGGCGGGGTTCATTCCCGCGTGGTACGCCACTGCCCGGCGATTCGTGAACTCATTAATGAATTCCGCCACCTCATCGGTTCGTTTTCGGCTGGATGTGTACACGATGCCCGAACCGGGATGAGTATTCAAAAATTCAATGAGCAGGTCTTTTTTATTCTGCTCGCCACCTGCCTGCTCCACCTCGAAAAAGAGGTTGGACCGGGCAAAACCGCGAATGAAGACCGCAGGGTCGTTCAGGGCCAAAAGCTCGATGATGTCGCGCCGTACCACGTCGGTGGCGGTGGCGGTCAGCGCGACGGTCGGTGGGTTCCCGATGATGGCACGGAACTTTCCGAGTTTCGCGTAGTCGGGGCGGAAATCGTGGCCCCACTGACTCACGCAGTGCGCCTCATCGATCGCCAGGAGCGAAATATTCGTCCTTTTTGCCGCCGCGACGAAGCGGGAAGACCGAAACCGCTCGGGCACGACGTACATCAGGCGGAACTCCCCGGCCTCCATGCGGGCCATGCGGTCGCTCTGCTCCTCGGGCGAAAGCGTCCCATTAATAAAGGAAACCGGGATCCCAAGGGCCCTGAGCGAATCGACCTGATCCTTCATCAGTGCGATCAGCGGCGAAACGACGAGCGTCACGCCCGGAAGCACAAGCGCGGGAAGCTGGTAGCACAAACTTTTCCCCCCGCCCGTGGGCATGACGCAGAGCGTATCGCGCCCCTCCAGCACGGTGCGTATGATCTCCTCCTGGCCGGGCCGGAAGCCCGTGAGGCGGAAACGTTCGAGGAATGGCGCGAGGTCTAGCATGAGTCAGGAGTTTGGAGTGAGGAGTTAGGGGGTTATTAATAAACGTACGTCGGGCCGACGAAGACCCAGCTCGTGTGGTCGCCGACCGGGATGAGTTCCGTCACGCGGACGACGATCCGGAAGCTGGGTTTCCCGTCCGCCGGGAGTTCCAGCGGGAATTCGACCCAGTTCGACTTCACGGGTGCGGAGACTTCGCGCGATAAAACGGTCTTTCCGTTGACCAAAACGTCGATCTTCCGCACGCCGTGGTAGCGGTGGTCGATCCGACTGTCCGCGAGGTACATTTTCGCCGTCTTCGGAAAAGAATCGCCCGCCGCGTCGAGATCGACCGTCTGCTCGACCCAGCCGCAGTCGCCGGCTTTGGTTTTGGTGTTTCTCGGCACGACGATCGCCGCCGCCGAAAGACCGTTTCGGTTGAACGCGCCGATCCGGTACGAGCCGATGATCTGCGTCGGCTTGCAAACCCAGCCGGCAAAAACGGGCGCCTGGGCGTTTTCCATCTCCTTCAGACCGTCAAACAGCGCGGTCAGCGTCCCTTCCGACGGCTGCTCCATGAACGGGAAGAACTGCCCGATCGGCTGATTCACGAGTTTTTCCCAATCTTTGGTGAGTTTCTCGGCATTGGCGCGCACAAGCATCTGAATATTCTTCGCGTTATTAAGCCGTGCCTCCCATTTGTCGAGCACCGGGTCAATGTCCTTGAGCTCCGCGAGCTCGGTTCGAAGCGTCCCGATTTGTTGGCGGACCTTCTTCTGAACGCCGTCGAGGTACTCATTCGCGGTCTTTTCGCCCTCCACGGAGAAAATCTCGACCGCCTTCTGCTCGAAATCGCTGAACTCGTAGTACGGGTAATCGAGCGTCGCCTGCTTCCGGGCAAATTTCAGGCTGGTCTGGATCGGCTCGATGAACAAATATTCCAGTCGGTCCTTTTCCATGGCCGTTTCTTCCGGAGCGTTTTGGGCCAGCTGCGCCGCCAGCGTGTCGAGCTGGTCGAGGAGTTCCAGCGCCCGGGCGCGGTTTTCCGGCGATTTCAGACGCACCAGACCATCGTCGGGAGTGCGGAAAACCCAATTCCTCGGCAAAAAGTAAAGCGATTTAAGTTCCGTCCAGAGTGCGTCGAACTTCCGGATCGTTTCGACCTGCGACGGCCCCCAGACGTAGTCGTAGATCGCGGTCTGCATCTTCTCCCAGTCGCAGTTTTCCGGATTCCACGCCCATAGACCGAACATGACGACGCTGTACTCGCTGGTCCAGCCGCCGCAGACCGCCCAGATGTTGACCCGGTCGGTGTACTGGGCCGCGTCGCGGATTTTGTCGAATTCCGGGTGACCCCAGCCGGGGGTGATGGGCTGGAGATTCATGTAGCTCGGCCGCCCGTCCTTGCGCTGGGTCGTCAGAATGGCCGAGGAGTGAATGAACCCGGCTTTCGGGTCGGGGTAAGGCGTCTCGCAGAAGTTGAACCACCAGGCCGGTTTGCTCTTCAGGCCGATTTTCCGCGCCATTTCCAGGTCCTCCTTGCAAGGGACACGGGTAAAGATCCAGCTCGCCTCGTTGAACGTTTCGATTTTGGCCATCTGATGATTCAACGGCATGTCGATTTTCTGGTACTCCCGACCACCGGGGGTGAACATCACGTCCTGGCCGGTTTTCCCGACTTTGCGCACGTATTCCGCGGCATACCGGGCGAGCTTGACCGGGTCCTGCCCCCCGCCCGTGTCGTCCATCGAGATCCAGATCCCATCGCAGCCCAGCCGGAGCAGTTCGTCGAACGTCTGCGTCAGTTTCGGGTACTCATTTTCCTTGATGTTGCACGAAACCACGCCGAAAACGTACAGGGCGCGCCGGTGGAACTCGTCGATGCAGCGGCGGGCCAGCGCCTCATCGATCGGTTTGCCCGGCGGGCAGCCCATGGAGGACTTGCGCGCGTCCACCGTCAGCGTCGCCGGCTGGTCCGGATCGTCGCGGTAATCGACGAAATTGATCCGGCCGTGGAGGTACGTCTCCAGCTGCCCGGGCCAGAGCTGATGCGCCATGACGGAATGGGGCCGCCCTCGCCACGGGATCGACGGCCAGTCCACCACGTTCGCGGCGGTGATCTGGGCCGTGCCGGCTTCGTTTTTGGAGATCAGGCTGAAAACCGCTTCGCAGGCGTAGATCAGGCCCATTTCGTCGGCGCCGGTCAGGGAAATGACGCTGGCCGCGCCGTCTTTTTTCATCTGGATGGAAAACCCGTTGAGCCGGCTTTTACCGTCCACGAGGACCGCCGAAGGATCGACCGCCAGAACGAATTTCAGCGCGGCGCTTTTGGCGGCGTCCGAGCCGGAGCCTACGACCGGAAGCTCGACCTTGAACCGGTTCCGGATCAGGGACTGCAGGCGCTCACCGGCGTACTGGTTGGGGACCGTCGGGTTTTCGGGCAAAACGATCGCCGTCGTCTGGGCGGTTCCCAGAGGCAAAAACTCGCCCGTCGGACGGTACGAGCGGGGAATCGGATAAATCGGGCAGGGATCCTCGCTTTGCGCCGCTGCAAATCCGGCCAGAAAGAGGACAAGAATCAATGGGATCAAACGCATGGTTTTCATAATTAAGCTTTCTGCGACGCTTGCGCGTCGTTTAAATAGAAATTTTCTGAAAGGCGGTAATGGAGCGCGAAGCGCGGAATTACGCGCCGGGTTGAAATGGTTTGGCCGATTCAGGCGCGTAATTCCGGCCTCCGGCCTCCATTACCGCCTCCCAACAGGACACCGGCCCTCCTATCTTATTTCGCCTCGAAAGGAATTCCATGTTCTTTCGCGTATTTCTCCGCATACGACCCTTTCGGCGCGTGGATCGTCAAGTTCGGGCAATCCAGAAACGCTCCGTACCAAATCTCCGTCACGCTTCCGGAGATCTCCACGGACGTTAAAGAACGACAATCCATGAACGCATAGTGCTCAATCACCCGCACACCCTCGGGGATCACTACCGATTTTAAGGCGCGGCAACCCAGGAACGCACTCTGTCCAATCTCCCTCACACTTTCGGGAATCACCACGGATGTTAAGGAATCCCGGCCAACGAACGCATACGCTTCGATCTTCGTCACGCCATCGGGGATCCGGTATTCCTTGGCCCAATAGAGGCAGGAGAGCAGTTTTTTCCCGTCTTTCGTCAGCAAGGCGGGACCATCGGTCTTGAAATAAGGATTCGTAGGGGAAATCCCCCATTCCTTCATGGCGGTACAGCCAGAGAATGTCCTGATTTCGATTTCCTTGACAGTATCAGGAACCACCACAGACGTTAAGGATTCACAGCCGCCGAACGCATTGCCGATCTTCGTCACGCCCTC
>JAFTCU010000196.1 GCA_017454585.1 Thermoguttaceae bacterium
CTCGCCGGTCAAGTTAATAAAAGGCTAAGCGGAAAAGATGCAAAGCCATTAACTTGACCGGCGGGACGCCGGCCCTCCGGATCTTTATTTCTTCTTCCAGACCATCAGCCCGCCAAAGCCCAGCGCGAGGAGCAGCCACGTGGCCGGTTCCGGAACATCACCTCCCGGCCCGGGTCCAGGAGGAACAACGCCCATCATCGCGACGATGGAACCGTTCTGGGGCATCAGACTCCAAACCTTCGCAGAATCATCCGAGAGGAAATTCGCCAGTTCCTCGGCGATGTCCTCAAGGGCCGTTTGACCGTTCACCAACGCACCGTCTTCGATCCGCATGAGCGTGACGACCGTGTCCTCCGGCACGTTTTCGGTCGGAATGTAGATTTCGCCGTCGATCGAGAAATCGCCCAGGAGCCTGAGCCCTTCCTGATCAAGCTGGTTGAGCCACGCGCCGCTGAACGTAATGTCGCCGCCCGCCGTGCCGTTCATGACCGCCGAGACGCCGTTCTGAACTTCCAGACCGTTGACCGTGCCGCTCAGGTTCAAATCACCGGCGGAAACGATCAGGTTCGACGAGACCACGCAGGAATCACCGACCGTGAGCGTGCCCGGGCCGGTTTTCGTCAGGCTGAAATTACTCGCTGCGACCGAACCGGCAAGCGTGGCGTTTTGGCCGTCCGCGACGTTGATCGTCGCGTCGGCGCCAAGCGTCACGGCACCGCTCAAGGTTCCATCGGTCAGGAAATTCACCGCGCCGGCGTTAGAAACTCCAGTTCCGCTGATCGTCAAGGGATTGGCGATCGTCGCGCCATTGGCGATTTCCAGCGTCGCACCGTCCTTCACCGTGACGGTCTTGCCAGCGTTTCCAAGCGTCCCGGCTTCCGAAAGCCGCAGCGTTCCGGCGTTCACGTTGGTCGCGAGGTTGTACGTGTTCGCTTTCGTGAAGTTCAGAACGCCCGCGCCCTCTTTGGTGATGGACGTCATTCCCCAGTTTGCCGTGGACTTGACGACCGCGTTCAAATCGAGCTGGGCGCCCTCCATGACCTGGATCCCTTTCGTTGTACCACTATCCCGACGGAACTCGAAATCGACGGCGTTGGCGTTGATCTCGCTCACGTTCCCGTATTCGTCGCTCGGGTTCACGATGATGTTCCCGTCAAACAGGAAATTCCCGTAATCGTTGGAGCCGTTCCCCAGGCCGGTCAGCGTACCGCCGTAGAAAGTCACGGGGCCGGTGGTCAGGTGATTGTTCGGAATGTTGCTGATCAGCTCGCCGCCGTAAAGCGTGTAAGAGTTGATATGCGCCGCCTGTTTTGGGTTATTAAGGTACTCGACCGCCGCGCCCTGGTAAACCTCCACGTCGCTTGAGGTCGGGAAAACAAGCGCCTGGAATTCCGCACTTTGTGCGCTCGGGTCCTTAACGTAAATCTGGATCTTGCCTTCCTGGATCTTCACGCTTTCAAGGGTTTGGCTGCTGTAATTCCCCGACATGCGGACGGTCCCCGCGCCGGTTTTCACCAAAGAAATATTCTCGCCGGTCTGGTAATTGGCCAGATCCCACGACTCGCCGGCCCCGGCGTTCAGCTCGATCGTGCCCGACGGGGTGAAAACTTCTTCCTCAGCCGCCGCGAATTTCATCGTGCCAACGTCCGTCTTGAGGCGCAGCGTGCCGCCGTCCAGCTTCACGTTATTCCCGTTTGCGCCACCCAGAGCGTTAGCGGAAGCCGCTTCCAGAACGCCTTCCTGAATGACCACGCCTTTGAGCGAGTTTTTCTCCGCCGCGGTCGCGATGGAAAGGGTCCCCGCGCCGGTCTTCGTCAGCGTGCTGGCGTTCGTCTTGCCCCAGAGTTCGTTAGTGATCTGGCCGGTCTTGTTTTCCGCAACGTTGACCGTTGAGTCGGTGTTAAGCGTGATGATGCCGTCAAGCGTGGAATTCGCCGTGAAATTCAGCGCGCCGGCGTACGTCGTCACGTCTTCGACGGTCGTGGAAACCCCAGCTCCGTTAAGGGTGATCGCGTTGGAGTGCGTCTTCTCGTTGGCGATTTCCAGCGTCGCGCCGTCTTTCACGGTCGTGGTTTTGCTGGCATTGCCCAGAGTCCCGGCTTCCGCGAGTTTCAGCGTTCCTTCGTTCACGTTGGTCGGAAGATTGTAAACGTTCTCTTTCGTGAAGACCAAAAGGCCGCCGCCCAATTTGTTGATGTAAGTGACGCCGCCGGTAAACGCCGAGGTGATCACCGCGTTCACGTTGAGCTGCGCCCCCTCTTTGACCTGGATCGCTTTCGTCGCGCTGCCGTTGCGGAAGCTGAAATCGACTTTAGACGCATTGATGTTGCTCACGCCGCCGTTGATGTCGCTCTGGTATGCGGTCAGGTTGCCGTCAAAAAGGAAACTTCCGTAGGAGGAGCCTTCCCCAACGCCGGTCAGCGTACCGCCGTAAAGCCCGATGTGACCGGCCGTCAGGTGGGTGCCTTCAATGTTGCTGATCAGCTCGCCGCCGTAGATCGAGTAAGGGCAAATGTTGTTGAAATCCTGCGAGTTTTTAAGATACTCGACCGATGCGCCCTCGTGGATCTGAACATTCGTGTAGGCCGGGAACACGCGCGCCTGTTCTGCCGTATCACCGTAAATCTGGATCCTGCCTTCCCGGATCTCCGCACTGTTCAGTGCGCCGCCGCTGTAATTCCCGGTCATGCGGACGGTTCCCTCGCCGGTTTTCACGAATTTAATATTCTGACCAGTCTGGTAATTGGCCAGATCCCACGATTCACCAGCCGCGGCGTTTACCTCGATCGTTCCCGAGGGATTATCCGTCGCAAACGTCATCGTGCCGACGTTCGTCTTGAGGCGCAGCGTACCACCGGCCATTTTGACGTTGTTCCCGCCCAGCGCGTTGGCCGAGGCCGCTTCCAGAACGCCCTGCTGAACGACCACGCCCTTGATGGAGTTCATACCATCCTTGGTGGAAATGGAGAGGGTCCCCGCGCCGGTCTTCGTCAGGGTGTTCGCCTGGGATTTTCCCCAGAGCTGGTTCGTGATCTTGCTTGTATAGTTGGGTTGGACGTAAATCGTGGAATCCGCGTTGAGCGTCAGGTTGCCGGTAAACGTAATGTTTCCGTAGATCCGCAGCGCGGCCGTATTGTTCCCCACGCCGGTGCCGGCGAACTCGATGGTGTTGCCGACGGTTTGCGTCTCATTGAAATAGAGCGACGTGCCGGGATTCACATACACGTGCGCGGAACCAAGCGCGGTCGATTTGTTGGAAACCAGCATACCGCCCTCAATGTCGATCCGGTTATTGGCGGTAAAGCCGTAGTTATTGCCGGAAAGGGTCTGCGTGTTCGTGCCGACTTTTTTCAGGTTGAAATTGCTCTGGCCGCCAATATTAATGCCCCACGTGACGATGTTCCCAGCGAAATGGTGACCGTTCGCGCCGTCATAATTGGCCGTATCCGTCCCTAGGACGAGCGTACAGGTTTGGACTTTCGTGCCGTTGCTCGTGCGGATAGTGCCGGTGCCGTTCAGAACACTGTAGTGGAATTCGATGGGGCTGGCCGCGTCCGGGTCCGTCAAGATCAGCTGGCCGTTTTGTTCGACTCTCATTTCCAGATCATTTCCGGCCCCTTTGACCATGTTCGGACCGCCCATGACCCAGAACTGACCGGACGTTCCGGTTAATTTCAGGACGCCTGAAAAACCGGTCAGTGAGCCGGTATAAGCGACGGGATTCTGCCCCTGCCCGTTCTGGATGATCGTGCCCGTACCGGTAAAGACCGACGCTTTGTTCGCATCCGAAACCGTGTAGGAATCCTGTCCGGTATCGTTCCCATCGACGACCACAGACGCACGGGCCGCTGAAGCGAAAAGAATCAATGAACTCAAAAACAGGCAAAACGATGTGTAACGCATTTTTTAACCCCATTTGGAATTTAAACCATTATTTCATTTAGAATATTATACGCCAAGGGGGCGGAATGTCAACAAAAAAAGCCAAAATTCGAGAAAAAAACAAAAATTTTCCAAAAAACCACCCAGAGAAAAACGTTTTTGGCTAAAGACCAGTCCAGTCGCGCTTCAACCCTTTATTTAAACACGGATTTTCACGGATTAAAAAGATTAAAAGGATTTCTTCAGAAAAGACTCCTCATTTTTTTTAAAAATCTGTGTAAATCCTTTTCATCCGTGTAAATCCGTGTTTAAATAAAATGAGGCGGCGGGACGCGTTCTCTGTTCCGCCGCCTTTTACCCTTTGGGAAGACTTCTTATTTCGTCATTCTCTTCTTCCAGATCATCAACCCGCCGAATCCAAGCGCGAGCAGAAGCCACGCCGACGGTTCCGGGACAGCGTTTCGGTCGTACGTCGCGGTGATGGCGTAGAGGCCGCTCGGAAGCAGCTCGTAGGCCAGATCCGTGAAAATCGTGGAACGGACGTACTTTTCGATGAAATCGCTCTCGGGAGTGTAACCCGTCCCCACGGCGCGGGACAAAATGGCCGTAACGCGGTCGCCGTTGGTCAGGCTGTACGTGTCCGCCAGCTCCAGGTAAATCAGACCGTCGTTCAGATTCAGGTCTCCCGTGACGACGAGCGAGTCGTTCTGATCCGGTTCCGTGCCGGCGACTTCCATCAGAAGGATCGAGTTACCGGAACTGAGCGTAAACGCGCCGCCGACCGTTGCCGCGCCGGGGGAATTGCCCGGTGAAAAAATCGCGTCCTGAACCGTGATCCCGCCCGTTGTGTTGCCTATAAAATCGACCTGGCCCGCGGAAACGATCAGGTCTTTCACGTCAAAGAGGCTTTGCGACGCGTCGATTTTCAGCGTTCCCGCGCCGGTTTTCGTCAGGTCGAAGGAACTGCCCGAGACCGAGCCGGTGAGTTTTCCGATCTTGCCGTCCGCGACGTTGATCGAGGCGTTCGCGCCAAGCGTCACGGCTCCGGAAAGCGTTGCGTCCGAGGTGAAATTCACCGCGCCTGCGTTAGAAACGCCCGTTCCGCTGATCGTCAGGGGGTTGGCGACCGTCGTGCCGTTGGCGATTTCCAGTGTCGCGCCTCTCGCGACCGTCACGGTCTTGCTGGCATTGCCCAGAGTCCCGGCTTCGGAAAGCCGCAGCGTTCCTTCGTTCACGTTGGTCGGGAGATTGTAAACGTTCGCTTTCGTGAAGACCAAAAGGCCGCCGCCCAGTTTCGTGATGTGGCTGACGCCGTCGGTAAATGCCGAGGTGATCACCGCGTTCAGGTTGAGCTGCGCGCCCGGTTTGACCTGGATCGCTTTCGTCGCTCTGCCGTTGCGGAAGCTGAAATCGACTTTAGACGCATTGATGTTGCTCACTCCGCCGTTGATGTCGCTCTGGTATGCGGTCAGGTTGCCGTCAAAAAGGAAGTTTCCGTAGTTGGAGCCGTCCCCAACACCGGTCAGCGTACCGCCGTAAAGCCCCAGGTGACCGGCCGTCAGGTGGGAACCTTCGATATTACTGATCAGTTCGCCGCCGTAGATCGAGTAAGGGCAAATGTTGTTGAAATCCTGCGAGTTTTTAAGATACTCGACCGATGCGCCCTCGCGGATCTGAACATTCGTGTAGGCCGGGAACACGCGCGCCTGTTCTGCCGTATCACCGTAAATCTGGATCTTGCCTTCCCGGATCTCCGCACTGTTCAGTGCGCCGCCGCTGTAATTCCCGGTCATGCGGACGGTCCCCTCGCCGGTTTTCACGAAATTGATCATCGAGCCGGTCTGGTATTTTTCCAAATCCCACGACTCGCCCGCCGCGGCATTTACCTCGATCGTTCCATTCGGGGTGTAATCGCCCGAGGCCGCAGCATAATTGATCCCGCCAATGGCCTGATCGAGCCGGAGGGTCCCGCCGTTGAGTTTTACGTTTTTCGCCCCGAGCGCGGTGGCCGAGGCCGCTTCCAGAACGCCGCCCTGGATCTCCACGTTGACCAGACCGCTGCTGTTATTGCCCGAGAGGATCTGCGTGTTCGTGCCGACTTTTATGAGGTTAAAATGGCTTTTCCTACTGCCAGAGATGTCCCAATCGCGGATGTTTCCAGAGAAATCGTTACCGTATTGGGGGGCGTAATTTGCCGTATCCGTTCCGAGAACGAGCGTACAGGTTTGGACTTTCGTGCCGTTGCTCGTGCGGACCGTACCGGTGCCGTTCAGGACGCTGAAACGATAGGTGATGGGATTGGCCTCGTCCGGATCGTTGAAAACCAGCGAGGCGTTGCTCGCGGCGACGTTCATCTCCAGGTCCTTGCCTTCCCCTTTGACGAGGTTCGGACCGCTCAGGAGCCAGAACTCCCCGGTCGTTCTCGTGAGGCGCAGAACACCGGAAAAGCCGGTAAAAGAACCCGTATATTTGGCAGGATTCACCGCAGACCCGGTCTGAATGATCGTCCCGGTCCCGGTAAAGACGGCGGCGGCATCCGTCGAGTCCGAAACGGTATAGGAATCCCCTTTTTCGACCCCATTCACGATCACAGCCGCGCGGGCGGTCCCGGCGAACAAAACGAGCAAACTCAAAAAAAGGCAAAACAATGAATGACGCATTCTTGACACCTACGGGAAATTAATCACTAATATCATATCAATTATTATACGTCAGATGGCCGGTTTGTCAACAAAAAAAACAAATATTTCTGAAAAAAAGGATGAGATTCTACTCTGTGGGGACGACGCTTCCAGCGTCGTCAGATGTGTAACGGACTCCTGCGGGGACGATGCTTCCAGCGTCGTCAGATGTATAACGGACTCCTGCGGGGACGACGCTTCCAGCGTCGTCAGATGTATAACGGACTCCTGCGGGGACGACGCTTCCAGCGTCGTCAGATTTTATTGAGGTTTTCTTAACGACGCTGGAAGCGTCGTCTCCGCAGGCTGGAAGCGTCGTCTCCGTAGGGTGGAAGCGTCGTCCCCGCTATGGATTTGGCTTCAATCCCCACGGGGTGAGGGCCAGTGCTGTTGGGTCACCGCCGTAGATACGCACCAGCTCGTCAAGCCATGCGTCGATGAGCGTTGACTGGTTGACGTTGCGCTGGATCAGCTCCAGATAGTCGGAAGTTTTGAGGGCTGCGTGGGCTGCTCCTTCCGCGTCGAATGGCCAGATTTCGGCTGCGCGGGTCAGGATCGGGCGCCACTCTTTTTCCGTTAGCGGGTCAGACGGCGGGTTCCCGGCAAGCCAGAACGCGAGTCGGCGGAAGAAATCGGCGGCCGTCTCGAAAATGATCCGCAGGCGGGTACGGCGTTTGGCCGGTACTTTACCCATGAGTTCCATCTGGTCGTCGATCGCCTTTCCAAGTGTGATCCGGTCGTGTACCCCCGAGGCGAGCCATTTCAGGAACTGCTCACGGAAGTCCCAGAAACCCTCGTCCGCCAGTGCCAGCGCTTCCTGAACACTCCCTCCGGAAACCGCGGCCGCAAGCGGGATCAGTTCTTCTGACAGAATATTCGAGGCGGAATCCGTTTTTTTGGTCACCTTTTTCTTTCCAAGCATCTGCGAAACCGACTCGGCCAGTGCGATCTGCTCCGCCCGTTTTTCCCGCAGAATTTCCTCCACGACCGAGGTTTCGAGCGGCTGAAACCGGATGATCTGGCACCGGGAACGAATCGTCGGAAGCTGACGCGATGCGGTGGTCCCAAGCAGGATCAGGATGGAATTCTTCGGCGGCTCCTCGAGCGTTTTCAACATGGCGTTCGCGCCCTCAATATTCAGAAAATCCGCGTCGTCGATGATGGCGATCTTGCGCTTTTCGTAGATGGGTTTTTTGGCAAGTTCGGTACAAAGGCCGATTTGCCTCCGGGCTTCCTTGGGGCCGATGAAGAGATCGATCGGAATAGACGCGCGGTCCTCAGGTTTGGAAACCCGCAAAAGGTCCGGGTGCGTTCCGGCAAGGAACTGGCGGCACGACTCGCATTTCCCGCACGGCTCCATCAGCCCCGGGTCGTTGCGTGTACAAAGGAACGTCATGGCGAGACGTTCTGCGAACATACGCTTCCCGATCCCAGCAGGCCCGAGGAAAAGGAACGTCGAGGCGACCCTTCCCTGACGGATGGCCCGCTGGAAGCGTGAAACGATTTCGTCGTGACCGTGAATGCCGAACCAGCTCATATTCAATTATGAATTATGAATGATGAATTATAAATTATAAATCTTCGGAAAACGTGACTTTGAAGGATCGACGCGCCTCAATTCATAATTCATAATTCTTAATTCATAATTTCTCCTGTATCGCCGCATCTTTCTGCAAAATCTTTTCCACCAGCTTGTTGCGGAACGCGGCGAGTTTTTCCGCAAGCGCTTCGTCCGAGACGGCGAGGATCTCGACCGCCAAAAGACCGGCGTTCTTCGCGCCGCCGCTCCCCGTGCCGACCGTTGCGACCGGAATGTCGCCCGGCATTTGCAGGGTCGAGAGGATGGAATCCAGCCCGCCCATCATCTCCGTGGCGACCGGGATCCCAATGACCGGGAGCGTCGTATGTGACGCGGCGACGCCCGCCAGATGTGCGGCCCCACCGGCCGCGGCGATGATGACGCGGAACCCGTTTTTCCGGGCGTTTCCGACGAAATCCTCGACCAGACTGGGCGTCCGGTGCGCGCTCATGACGTGAACTTCAAAAGGGACATCAAAATCTTTCAGGACGGTCAGCGCGTTCTGGATTTTCGGGAAATCGCTGTCGCTTCCCATGATGATCCCGACGAGTGGTTTTCTTTCCATAGTTTTATTCCCAAAGTGAAAGGGCCTCTTCCAAAAATTTTATTTTATCCGATTTCTGAGAAAATTTCAAGCGGGAGGCCGTTGATTTTTTGGGGAAATTACTTAAAATAAAAGGAAGATTCACAATCCGAACGCGCTTTTTTTGACCCAAGGAGTTTTTATGAAACGTTTGCTCACCCTTTTTTTCATGGTCTTCACGGCCGTTTCAGGCTTTGCCGATGAAGTCACTTTCACGCTCGATTTTCAGTCCCCCGCGGTTCAGAAGGCGGTCGATTCGTGCCCGTTCGCGAGGGTGGAGGGAGACACGCTGATCTTTGACGTGCCGGAAACCTCCCAGGGGGCGATGATCCACGTCGTGATGGAGGAGGTTTTTCCCGGTTTTCAGGAGGCGATGAAGGGCCGCTACGTCTATACGGATGCGGACGTCACGTTTTCGAACATTCCGGAAGGAAAGGTCGGCTACCACGGCGGGAAATTCCAGTTCCACATGCCGGGGGCCAAGGGAAATGCGTGGCCGGGGCTTCTGCACATTAACCAAAAAGCGTGGGGAAATCTGGATTGGACGCACTCGCGTTCGTCGGTCCTCTACGAGAATCAGATCCACGACGTGACCCTTGAGTTCGGAATTCAGGGAGGAAACGGCCACATCGCGTACAAAAATATTCGTTTCACCCGCGGGAGAAAAGGGCCGGTCTCGGTTTTCTCGCTGAAGGAGATCCCGCAGGCGAAATACTCCAAAAATCAGCCTCACCGCATGCGCGGGGTGATGTCGCCTGGCAAGCCGCTCCCGGAGGAGCAGGACTTTGCCGATCTGGAAAAATGGGGCGCGAACCTGATCCGCTGGCAGATGGGCTTCGGCCAACTGAAGAATGTTGAGGAAGCGCGTGAAGTCCTATGGAGCCGCTTCGCTCAGATCGATGAAGTTTTGCGCCTGGCGGAAAAGTACCACCTGAGCGTTGTGCTGGACGTGCACACGATGAGCGGCTCGCGCCCAATCATTCTGGGGACGCCGGAGGGGCGTGACCTGATGGTCGAGTTCTGGGAAGAAGTCGCCCGCCGGTACAAAGGAAACCCCAATATTTTCGGCTATAACCTGATGAACGAGCCGGTCACGAGCGACATCGAGGTGGGTGGACCGTCGCTGAACAAACAGTATTACCGCCTCATCAAGGCGATCCGCGCGATCGACCCGGAAAC
>JAFTCU010000197.1 GCA_017454585.1 Thermoguttaceae bacterium
ACGTGACAGTGACTTTTTCACCGGGGGCCGCCGTTCCCCAGACGCAGACCGGAACGCCGCGCTGAAGGACCGCATTATCGGTGAACGCATTCGTGACTTTGACTTCGGCCATGACGCTGGAAGCCCAGACGCACGCCAGGATCGCGACCGCCAGAGAGGCCAGCCGCACAAAATGGGATTTAAGCATGAGATTCTCCTTGAGGTGGGAAATGGAAATGGAAGTTAGGAGTGAGGAGTGAGGAGTTGACGCTTCGCGTAACATCGCCTTCAGAAAGACTTCAATCATTAAAAAGCCGAAGGCTTTTCTAACTCCTCACTCCTAACTCCTAACTCAAAAAATTCATTTTTTGCCAAGCTCCGCCGAGCGTTTCGTCGCGGCAATGACCGCTTCGTACATGGCGGCGCGGACGCCGTGGGATTCCAGCTCGCGCATTCCGGCAATGGTCGTTCCGGCGGGGGAGGTGACGCGGTCTTTCAAAACGCCCGGATGCTCTTTGGTTTCGAGCACCATCGCGGCGGCTCCGCGCACGGTCTGGGCCGCAAGCGTCAGGGCCACGTCACGGGGCAGGCCCATCATGACGCCGCCGTCGGCCAACGCCTCGATGATCAGATAGACATACGCCGGACCGGAGCCTGAAAGCCCCGTCACCGCGTCCATCACGTGCTCGCCGACGTGGAAGCAGCGGCCGACGCTCTTGAGCAGGTCACAGGTGATCTCGAAATCTTCTTCCGTCACGGTCTCGGAATTGCAGAAAGCGATGGCGCCTTGACCGATCAGGCACGGCGTGTTCGGCATCACACGGACCAGCCGGGTCTGCTCCCCAAGTCCGGCGGCGAGTTTTGCGAGCGGAATGCCTGCGCAGATGGAAATGACGAGGTGCTTCGGCGTGATGTAGGGCGCGATCTCATCCATGACATCCGGCAGAACCTGCGGCTTAACCGACAAAACGATCACGTCGCAGTCCTCCACCACGTCCACGTTGGAATCGGTGGTCTGGATCCCCGTCGCGGCGGTGAATTTTTCGCGGCTGGACTCGAACGCGTCTGCGGCGATGATATTTTCAGCCGGGACACCCGCCTTGGAAACGAAACCTTTGGAAAGAGCGGTGGCCATTTGCCCCGCACCAATGAAGCCAATTTTTTTAGTGATTTGCATGATTTTATTCCTTTAGAATGAATAATGTAAAAACTTCCGTTTATTATACTGAAAATAAATGGGCTTGGAAGGGGGGGGCCACCTTGTAAAAAATCCCGAATTTGGTAAAATCAAAGAATTGAGGAAGATTCATCGTAATTTCAGGAACGTTTTACCTTATGGCTTTTACTTCCGCTGGTTCATACCAGTTCATTAAATGCGTTTGCGTCGGCTCCATGACCCAGCTCTGGCAGGGTTACAGTTCGCTTCTGGAAATCCCGGTAGCGATCAAAATGCCGGTGGAGGATTTGAAGCGGGACCGCCGTGTTATCGACGCCCTTCGGAAGGAATATGTCATTGGCCGGGAAATCCATCACGCAAAGATCGTCGAGATGTATGATTTCCTTCAGGAAAAAGGCGAAACTTTTCTCGTGATGGAGTGGGTTCCATTCCTCCCTCTCCGGGACGTTTTGAGCGAAGGGGTGGAAACGTACGGCTGGCGCGTCCATAAGATTGTGGAAGATATGGCAGAGGCTCTTGCCTGTTTTAACTCTTATGGGTGGGTCCATCGTGACCTTTCCCCGGACGTTTTCATGGTGAATCCGGAAACAAATGATACACGGCTCATCGAGTTCCTTTTCGCGCAAAGGCCAAATCATTTGTGGTCCCGGCTGCTTGGTTCCGATGAAGTTCCGCAGCGTGGACGTTACCTCGCGCCAGAGCAGATTCGGGGTGAGGGGCGCGATCAGCGTTCCGATATTTACTCGCTGGCGTGTATCTGGTTTGAGATGGCAACAGGTGTCCCCCCCTTTGCGGGCGAAAATTTCAATCAACTTGCGCATCAACATTTGAATGTTCCCGTTCCCGCCGCGGACGGAATTAATCCGAACTTGACGGAGGAATTCACGAAACTCCTGCGTCAGTGCATGGCCAAGTCCCCTTCCGAGCGGCCTTCCAGTACACACGAGGTTTACAATGCCCTGAAGGAGATGAAGATTTTCATCAAAACCCCGGAAAAACGAGGGACAAAATAAGCATTTTATCGTATTGACCTTTCAGGAATCCAATAGAATCAGGAGACAAGAACCGTTTAATATGGAAATGGATATTCAACTTTCATTTGAGCAGCCGATTTACGAACTCGAATCCCGATTGGAGGAAATGGAGCAAAACGCTGGTGACTCGCCGGATGTTAAAGACTCCATCAAACGTCTTCGCAAAGAACTGGTTGACTTAAAACGCAGCATATATCAGAACCTCCAGCCGTGGGAAACGGTTGAGGTTTCCCGTCATCCAAATCGTCCTCAGACGAGTGACTATTTGAATTTGGCCTTTGACGAGTTTGTGGAGTTGCATGGCGATCGTTTTTTTGGTGACGATCCTGCGATTATTACCGGCTGGGCGAAACTGGACGGGATCCCTTGCATGGTCGTGGGGCATCAGAAGGGCAAAAATCTGAATGAACGTACAAAGTGCCGTTATGGCTGCGCCGAACCGGAAGGGTACCGTAAGGCACTCCAGAAGATGCAAATGGCTGCGAAATACCATCTTCCGATTATCTCCCTGATCGATACGCCGGGCGCGTGGCCGGGAGTCGAAGCTGAGGAACGCGGTCAGGCGTGGGTCATCGCCGAAGGGATGTTCGAAATGTCACGCCTCCACACGCCCATCATCTGTGTGGTGATCGGTGAGGGAGGATCCGGCGGAGCGATTGGAATTGGTGTCGGAGACCGTGTGGCGATTCTGGAACACGCCTACTACTCCGTCATCAGTCCGGAAGGTTGCGCTGGGATCCTCTGGAAAAGCAAGGAGTATCGTGTCCAGGCTGCCGAACAGCTCCACCTCACTTCCAAAGACCTGAAGGAGCTGGGTATCGTGGACGCGGTTATTCCGGAACCCCTCGGCGGTGCGCATCGTGACCCTCGGCTTATGGCCGGGAACCTCAAGAAATACCTCAGGACCTCACTGCGTGAGCTGGCGAAAAAACCCATTGAGGAACTGCTTGAGAAACGTTACGAGAAGTTTCGTAAAATTGGAGTTTTTATCGAGTAAATTACAAGTCAGGAAATAGAATTCAAATTCATAAATCGTGGAAAATGGAGACCCTATAATGAAAGATCCTTCCGCACGCAGTTACAATCTTTTGATAGTCCTTTTGATCCTCCTCTTGGGGGTAACGGTTTTTGTCGCGTATGTCAACATCGCTCAGCCAAAATGGTTCATCGAGTGGCGTGACACGACCCTGAGTGAACTGAAAATCGATAATCCTTTTGCGGCCCCGGACGATCTGATGATTGTGGACCCGGACAAAATCCCGGACGCTCTCAGGGAAGAAGACACGAAAACGTGTGCCGCTTTGGAAAAACTCGGAGCGATTGTGATCCGTGACACAATGACGAAAATGGGAAATGTCGTTCATTTGACGGCGGAAACGAACTGTGACGAAGCCCATGAGCTTATGGGTAAACTGATTTACCTCAATGCGATGAACGCCGCAGACTCAAACCTGACTGATGATCAGACAGATCACTGGGTCAATCTGGATCGCTGCACATCACTGAACATTCAGGGTAACCATGGTATTACCTCCAAGTCTCTCGAAAACATCTCGGAAATGCAGAATCTGGATGGAGTGTACGTCGAGAATACCGACATTTCGGGCGAGAACCTGGATAAAATTCTGAAACTTACTCACGTGAAAATCCTGAACATGAGCGGTTGCAAACTGAAGGATGAAGACATGAAAGTTTTGGGTCAAATGAAGTCACTCCACTGGCTTTTGATCAAGGACATGGAATTGACAGACGCCTGTCTCCCCGCCTTTATGAATATGCCAAACCTGAAAACTCTCACCATTATGGAAGGAAACAATATTTCCAAAGAAGCAGCTCAAAAGTTTGAGAAAGACTTTTTTGCAAAGAATGGAACAAAAGTCGAAGTGAACTGATTTGAACGCCGACGAGGATGTCGGGCAATCAAGAATGAAAGGTTTTACAATGAAGCACACCTCAATCCTCACCATTTTGTTTATTTTCTTGGCCGTCTCCACCGTCTCGGCTCTGGAAATTCCCAAGACGGTCGGTCACCGCGGCTTTTCCGCGATCGCCCCTGAAAACACTTGCGCCTCGATCCGCAAAGCGTGGGAAGCAGGAGCGGGCGGAAGCGAGTGTGATGTGTACATCACAACGGACGGGGTCATCTGTCTGATGCACGACGGCACGACCAAGCGCACTTCCGGCGGGAAAGTTGATCTTCCGATGAAAGATTCTTCCTGGGATCAGCTCAAAGACGTTTGCGTCCCGAACGGAAAACCGGGCTACGAGAATGAAAAGATCCCGACGCTCACCCAGGCCCTCGAAACTCACAAGCAGTGCCCCGGATGCTACCCGGTCATTGAGATCAAGGACGCGAAAGCCGCCCTTGGCGTTCTGGAAGAACTGAAAAAAGCGGACATGCTCGACAAAGCGTTCATCATTTCGTTCAGCTACGAGGCCGTCCAGACCGTTTGCGCCAACAGCAAGGTCCCGACAGCGTTCCTGGGCGGGAAACTCGAAACGCCCGAGGACGTTCGGAACTTCTGCCGCAAGACGAAGGCCGCCGGCGCTGGGCTGATCGACATCATGTACTTTGACGGAATGACCGCCGAGCACATCAAAGCCGCCCACGACGAAGGCATGATTTGTATGATTTGGACCGTGAACGATCTGAACGTCATGAAGAAACTGCTCAGCTGGGGTGTCGATAGTGTGACGACTGACCGTCCCGACCTGATGGCCGAAGCGCTCAAGGCTTCCACCACAGAAAATTGAGAATTGCCAAGCCCCTAAAAGTTCTGGCTTCACCGACGCGAACCTGACGAACACAACGGGTTCACGTCGGTGTTGACCGGAAAAGTCGTGGAAACGCGAGATCTGAACGACCTCTGAGTCGGAAATACCGATTATCAATTGAAAATCTGGATACAATATTGAAACTTGCTCATATCAAGCAGGAATGAAAGGTTTTACAATGAAGCACACATCAATCCTCACCATTTTGTTTATTTTCTTGGCCGTCTCCACTGCCTCGGCTCTGGAAATTCCCAAGACGGTCGGTCACCGTGGCTTTTCTGCCATCGCACCCGAAAACACCTGCGCCTCGATCCGTAAAGCATGGGAAGCCGGAGCGGGCGGAAGCGAGTGCGACGTGTACATCACGACGGACGGCGTCGTTTGCCTGATGCATGACGGCACGACCAAACGCACCTCCGAAGGAAAAGTCGATCTTCCGATGAGAGATTCTTCCTGGGACCAGCTCAAAGACGTTTGCGTCCCGAACGGAAAACCGGGCTACGAGAATGAAAAGATCCCGACGTTGGCTCAGGCCCTCGAAACGCATAAGCAGTGCCCCGGATGCTACCCGGTCATTGAGATCAAGGACGCGAAAGCCGCCATGGGCGTGCTTGATGAACTGAAAAAAGCGGACATGCTCGACAAAGCGTTCATCATTTCGTTCAGCTACGAGGCCGTCCAGACCGTCTGCGCGAACAGTAAGGTCCCGACCGCGTATCTGGCCGGGAAGCTCGAAACACCCGAGGACGTTCGGAACTTCTGCCGCAAAACGAAGGCCGCGGGAGCTGGGCTGATCGACATCATGTACTTCGACGGAATGACGGAAGAGCACATCAAAGCCGCCCACGACGAAGGCGTGGTTTGCTGGATCTGGACCGTGAACGATCTGAAAGTCATGCGCAAGCTCATCAGTTGGGGTGTTGACAGCGTGACGACAGACCGTCCCGACCTGATGCGTCTGGCATTGAGCAGTCCGAGCGAGGAAACGTGCGAGTGGACGGGGGCCGCTCAAAGCTCCGATTTCACCGACGCGATGAATTTCGCCCCCAAAAAGACCGCCAGCATTCTCCTTGGTACCAAGGATCATTTGGCTGCGAAAGCTCGTTTAAGCGGAAGCGATCTTCTGCTGGAATCCCTGACGCTCGGCGCCGACGCGGATTCGCAGGGGGAACTCTCGGTTGTCCTGGCGAAGAAGGCCCAGATATTCGGCGTTCAAATTGGAAAAGAAGGTGCCGGTTCGCTCTCTCTTGGTCTGGGAACGGTGCTGAACTCTTCCTCGGTCATTCTCGGTGAGGCCCCAAATTCTGCCGGCACTCTGACGCTCAAAGACGCCGACTTGACGACGATTTCTCTCTCGATTGGTGACGCCGAGGGAAGCAAAGGAACGCTGAAAATCGAAGGCAAATCCCACGTGAATGTCCTTGGCGCATTGGGTTTCGGACACTCCGGCGAATCGTTTGGTGAACAGACTGGTGGAGAAGTGGTCGCTTGCGCCAATTTGCTCTTCGGTGAATCGGGCAAAGGTTCCACCGAGTACGCCCTGAAAGACGGTCTTTTCTGGACCAAACGCGGCTTTTCGCTTGGCTCGGCGGGAAAGGGGCTGCTCGAGATTTCCGGTGGTGAATTCCGCGCGGACGGCCAGTTCGTCATCGGTTTTTACTCCGCCAACAGCACTGTCCGTCAGACCGGCGGCACAGCGAACATCGGCGGCACGCAGAGCGCTTGGGGCTACCGGACCAACCCGGGCTTCATCGAAGGTTTTTCCAAGGAAAAGATCGCGGACTACTGCGCCGGCATCCAGTTCGGCGGTACTCGCATGGATTCCGAGGAACTGCGTACCGGCGGGACGGGCGAGTACTACCTCGAAGGCGGAACCGTAAACACGCCTCGCATTTCGAATATGACCAGGAACCTCACCCCGATGTTCTTCCTCAGCGGCGGCGAACTGAACGTTTTGAGCGACCCGGCCATTCCGTACTCGGGACTGGTTGCAGCTCCGATCCAGATGAAGGGTGGCACGCTCCGCGCCGAAACGATCCTCGCGAAAGGTTACATGGCGGACGACTCATTCGTTCAGGAAGGCGGCGTTTTTGAACCGGTCGGAAAAGCCAAAATCGACGGGAATTACGTCGTGAAGAACGCTCAAATCGTCGTGAAACCGGGTGTGACGCTTGACGTCACAGGGAATTTCGAGTGCGAGAACGCGACGATCACCCTCCCAGCTGGTGCGGACCTGAACGCCGTGTTCCCCGGTACGAAACCGACCGGGAAATTTGAGATTAAATGATTCTTTGGAATTGGTGCTTTCAGTGCCGTTTCTTTGTAACATTACGAGGGACTTGTAGTGAACAGGTCCCTTGTTAAAAAGTTTCCTGTATTCCACTTCATTTTGATTTCCTTCCTCGCAACACAATTTTCCTTAAACCAGATATTCCATTCTCAAAGAATTAATTACTTTAGAAAGATCCTTACATGAAAATCCAGACATTACAAGAGAAATTGATCGAAAAATCTCAAGAGGCTTTTTCGATGGCGATTGAGATTTATAACAAACCCACAATTAAATACAGAGTTGAGGGCTTCAGTTTTTTTATTTGTAATGCTTGGGAATTGATGCTGAAGGCCTACATGATAAACACTTGGGGTGAACCTAGTATTTATTACAAAGATAAAACAAACCGAACCATTACCCTTGAAAATTGTCTTCAAAAAGTTTTTTCAAATGAAAAATCACCTCTTCGCCGGAATTTGGATCAGATTATAGAGCTTAGAAACACCAGTACCCATTTTATAGTTGAAGAATACGAGATGCTGTATATTCCTCTTTTTCAGGCCTGTGTCTTAAACTATGTAAACTAAATGCAGGAACTTCTTGATGTTGATATAACGGAAATCATTCCACAGAATTTTTTAACTCTGTCAGTTAGTATGAAAACATTGACCGAAACTGTGATTAGAGCAAAATACCCAGAGCAAATTGCAGAAAAATTTCTGGAGAAAACAGAAGAACTGGAACCAATGATTTCAGAGAATAATCAAACCTTTGCAATCCAGATAGAACATTTACATTTTATTACCAAGGACCGAAGTGAAGCCACTTCTCTGCTGCATATAGCCAAAGAAGGTGAAACTGGTGTGAAAATCGTAAGAGAACTGAAAAACCCCAATGTTACACATAAATTCACTATGAAAAAAGCGATCAAAGAGATCAATCAGCGGCTGAGAAAACTTCAAATTCCTTATGAAATAAATAGCTATTTCTTTAATCTGTTTAATAAAAAATACAAAATTAAAGATAATGAACTCTACTGTTTTGTTCACAGACAGTATGCAAATCCTTCATATACATATTCCATGCAGATGATTGACTTGGTTGTGGGTGAAATACAGAAAAATCCAGATAATTTTAATGAGAATTTAAAAAAATAAGCCGACCCCAGGGGCAAAGGAATTCTTGGTTTACACCTACTCCCATTGGGAACCCAGCCTTAATCCTTCCAAGTCAGCTATGATTGTATTATATCCGTTTTTTTAAGAAAGTCAAGCCCTTAATTCAAAAAAGAAGGTTTTTATGAAACTTTTTTCCACACTTTTGCCCCTCATTCTACTGATTTCCGCTTTTTCTACCCTCGACGCGGAATCGATCGACGTCGATCTGACCGGCTGGGAGTCCTTTCGCTCGGGGACCGTCCGCACGTGGGAGGACCTGCAGAACGCTGGGCCGGAAGCTATCCAGTGGGAGACCGACGGCCTGACCTCATGGACATCCCACCCAGATTTGATCTGCTGGTACCGCACCAGTTTTGACTCGCCGAAACTCCCCGACTCCCAGCGTGCGTTTCTCGCTTTCGAGTGGGTCAAGTTTGGCGCCCAGGTCCGGATCGACGGCAAAGACGCGGGACACTACACCGGCGGCGCGGAACCGTTTGAGCTTGATGTGACGAATCTCGTCCGCGATGGTGGCAAACACTCGATCCTGATCCGAGTCGAAGGCGTGACGGCTATCACGAAGAACCCGCCCGAATCCCTGAAAACCGAGGCAGGCCACCGTACCGCCGAGCTTTTCCAGGGGAACGTCATGGCCCCGGTCGGTTCGCACGGTTTTTCCAATGTGGGCCTGCGCGGGAAAGTGACGCTTGAGGTCCGCGACACACTGAAACTCGAGGACCTTTTCATTCAGACGTCGTGGCGCGAGAAGAAGATCACGGTCGATCTTGAGTTCAAAAACCTGACCGGGAAAGAGGTTTCGGTCCCCGTGACGGTTTCGGTCCCGGACCCGGATGATCCCCAAAAATCCTTGATTGAGTTCCACTCATCAGTTTCGGTTTTGGCGGGTCAATCCCAAACCGTTCATTTTGAGGAACCGTGGAAAAACCCGCGCGTCTGGTCTCCCCGCGACCCGTTCCTTTACTTCTTGGACGTGAAACTCGGCGACTTTCTGACCCACCGCGAGCGTTTCGGCTTCCGCGAGATCTGGTGCGATGGCGACCGGTTCGTCCTGAACGGAGTACCGTTCCGTGCTCTTGGGACCGCCGCGCATCCGGGCGGATTCAAGGATCCACTCGATACTTTTCGGCGTCTGCGCCGAGCAAATATTAATTGCATGCGCCTCCACGCGAACATCTGGCCGAAGGAGTGGATCGAAACGGCCGACGAGACGGGCATGCTCCTGATCCTGGAAGGCGCGTTCTTCTGCTGGTGCCATTCCTACGCGCTGGAAGATCCGGAATTCTGGGTGAATTACGACCACCACATTCGGGCGCTCCAGAAAAAGCACCGGAACAATCCGTCGTTCTGCTTCCTCTCGATGGAAAACGAGATCGCGCACTGCGGCG
>JAFTCU010000198.1 GCA_017454585.1 Thermoguttaceae bacterium
CGCTCGCGGCCCTTCGGGCGAAGAAGCACGTCTGCTGCGTGAAGCCCCTCACCCGCACCATCGAGGAGGGGCGAGCGGTGCTCAAGGCGGTGCGGGAAGCCGGGACCGCGACCCAGGTCACAATGCAGCCGAACACGAGCGAGCAGGCGTGCCGGATCATGGAACTGATCTACGCCGGCGCGATCGGTGAGATCCGCGAGATCCACGCCTGGTCGGGGCGTCCGGTCTGGCCGCAGGGAATGCTCGACTACCCGAACTGGGAGGACCCGGTCCCGTCCACGTTCGACTGGGATCTGTGGCTTGGCCCGGCGGAGAAGCGCCCCTTTGCGGACCAGTGGCCGGAAAACTGCCCGTACCCCGGCATGGCGTGTGCGAACTGGGGCAAACGCGGTGTTTACCACCCGTTCAACTTCCGCGGCTGGTTCGCTTTCGGGACCGGCTCGCTCGGTGATATGGGGTGCCACCGCGCCAATCTTCCGTATCGGATGTTCCGCCTGAAGCACCCGACCCGGATCACGGCCTCGAGCACGCGCGCCTACAGTGTTTCGTACCCGATCGGCTGCATGGTGACGTACGACTACCCGGCAAGCGAGGACTTCCCGGAGATCCGCCTCACGTGGTACGACGGCGGCCTGAAACCGGCGGTTCCGAAGTGCATGGGCTCCGAGATGTTCCCGCCTGAGGGCGTGCTTTACGTCGGCACCGAGGGGATGATGTTCAACGACCGGATCCTCGATCCGGAGCGGGCCGAAAAGTTCGCGAACGTTCCGAAGACGATCGAGCGCCGCGGCGGCGTGATGCCGGAATGGTACGAAGCGTGCCGCGGCGGGCAGGCGGCCAGCGCCAATTTCGAGTACGCGATCCCCGTGACGGAATTCGTGCTGCTCGGAAACCTCGCGGTCATGACGGGCAAAGCGGTCGAATTCGACCCGGAGACGCTCACCATCGCAAACAATCCGGAGGCACAGGCGCTGATCTCCCAGCCGTACCATAACGGGTGGACGCTCTGATGTTTGGTTTCCTGAAACGATTTTTTCGTCCCCGCCCGCTGAAGATCCCAACGGAATTGACCAATCAGCGGCTTCCGCTTGGGCCAAGCTGCGAGCGGGTGGCGAGGTGGTTTCTGGAAAGTCAACACGGAATGACCTGTCTGGGGCAGAATGCGAAGACGCACCTTTCCAAAACGGGCGGGAGAGTTTCCGGTGAAATTGATCTGATCATGGAACTGAACGATGAACGGCAGACGATCGTGTTCGTGGAAGTCCGCTCCCGTTCGAAAAACTGGGACCGGTTTGGCACGCCGCTGAGCGCCGTTTCTGCCGCGAAACGCCAGGACGTCTGCCACGCGGCCCGGCTTTGGCTTCGGGAAAATGAGATCCCGGAATCCCGCCCGATTCGTTTTGACGTGGTGGGGGTTTTGTGGCCGGAGAACGAAGAGCCACAAATTCTTTACTGTCCCGACGCTTTTCAGTGGATCGAGCCGAACTGGCGCCGGGGGAATATTCGCGTCCGGTGAGCGGAGCCAATTCCGAAAGGAAAAGATTGAGCGGAATAACGAATTTTTTGGGCTAGACACCATACCAGTCCCGCTTCAGAACGAGATTTAAACACGGATTTTCGCAGATTAGATGGATTAGAAGGATTAGAAGGATCCCTTCAGGGGTGATTTCAACCTTTTGTTTTAAAAATCCTTTTAATCTTTTTAATCCGTGGAAATCCGTGTTTAAATGAAATTCTGCGGCGGCAGAGAGTTTTCTGTTTGCTTGCGTCTTTACCCAAAGTGCAGGCTTTTGGGCTAAAACCTGGAAAAGCATTTTCCTGATTTAACCAAACTTTTATCCAGTCCGCAAGTTGGCCCTGGTTCTACGAGTTGAGGGCCACAAAAAAACGCAGAAATTTTCGTCTGAAAACCTCTGCGTCGATTGGATGAATTCCAGATTTCTCAGGTCAAAATCATTCGGCCACGTCGATGGCGGTCACTTTGACCGTAATGTATTTCTGGCGGTGACTGTTGCGTTTGCGGTAGGTCGCACGACGGGTAAATTTCTGAACGTTGAGCTTCGGACCTTTGACTTCGGCGTCATAAACGACCGCCTTGACTTTAACATTCAGGGTCGGCTGACCGATGAGAAGTTTTTCATCGGTGCGGCAGGCGAGAACATCGTCGAAAACGATTTCGTCGTCTTTTTTCAGACCTTCACGATAGTCGATCTGAAACTCGGACCCAACTTCAACTTTGAACTGACGTCCACTTTCACGAATAATCGCGTACATTGTTTTCCTCTGTTAAAAAAGGTTCTAGTGACATAATTTGAATTCATAGTACTTAATACCGCCTAATTATAGTAAAATTTTCACTTTTATCAAGGGGGGGCAAGGGAATCTTTGGAAAAAGAGTAGGATTTTGTAAAGATAAAGAAAAAGACGGTCGGGAAAATCTTCTGATTTTGATTTGCGAAGAGAATTTTCTGACGTGTTTTTACAAATATTTTCTTCTTTTTTTAATGTCAAATACTTGACATACGATAGGGAATTTGTTAAAATAAAAAAAATGTAAAAATTCCTTCCAACCACCTGCCCAAGGAGAAAACACATGCTGAAAATCGGAATTGCCGGAATCGGTTTTATGGGGATGATCCACTACCTCGCCTACCAGAATATCCCGGGGGTGCAAGTCGTCGCGTTCTGCGAAAAGTACAATCAGGCGCGTCTGGCCGGTGACTGGACCACGATCAAGGGGAATTTCGGCCCGCAGGGAACCATGATGGATATGAGTCCGTTTGCCTGTTATACGGAACTGGCCGATATGGTCGCCGACCCGAACGTGGATATGGTGGACGTTTGCCTCCCGCCGAACCAGCACGCCGAAGCGACGATCATGGCTTTGAAGGGCGGAAAGCACGTTTTCTGTGAAAAACCGATCGCCCTGAGCGCCGAGGAAGGCAAAGCCATGGCCCAGACCGCAGCGGAAACCGGGAAAATCCTGAACATTGGCCACGTGCTCCCCTTCTTCCCCGCGTACAAATTCCTCATCGACGCCAAAAAAGACGGCCGCTGGGGAAAAGTCCTCGGCGGGAATTTCTTCCGCGTGACGGCCGATCCGAAGTGGCTCGTTCACTACTACGACCTCGATATTGTGGGCGGTCCGATGCTCGATCTGCACGTCCATGACGCGCATTTCATCCGTTACTTCTTCGGAATGCCGAAGGCGGTGCAGGGCGTGGGCCGCTGCCGCAAGGAAAATGTGCCGGAATACTTCAACGTGCAGTTCCTGTACGACGATCCGTCCGTGGTCGTGACGGCCACCAGCGGCGCAATCATGCAGTCCGGCCGCCCGTTCACGTTCGGTTTTGAGGTCCATTTCGAGAAAGCGACGGTCCTGTGCGACCTGTACGCGGACCTTCCGCTGACGGTCCTGAACGAGGACGGAACGGTCACGAAGCCCGAGCTGCCCGCCTGCTCCGACACGTTCCCGTTCGAGCAGGAACTCACCGAGGCGAAACGCTCGATCGAGACGGGCGTGAAGTCGGAAATCCTCGACTGCTCGCTGGCGTCCGACTCGGTCATCCTGTGCCACAAGGAAATCGAGGCGATCATGACGCGCAAGCAGGTGATGATCTGAGGTCCTGAGGAAGTCATTCCCAGATTTTCCCGGAAAATTCCCAGCCCCTCCCAGCAATTCCCAGCGTGGGAGGGGCTTTCACTGCCAACTGAAAACTCTTTCCCCCCTTTTCCTGCCCATGAACCGCCGCTCCTTTCTCACTTCCGCCGCCGCGCTGGCGCTTTCCCCGCTTTTTTCCCGGGTTTATGCGGGAGCGGGCCGTCCGCTGAAAATCCTTCTTCGCTCTTCCTGGCAGACCGTCAACATCGGCGACATTGCGCACACGCCGGGCGTTCTGGCGATCCTCGAGCGGTACTTCCCCGACGCCGAGGTCACGCTCTGGGCCAGCGGTGAGTACTCCGAGGACGTACACGCCATGGAGTCGAAACGTTTCCCGATGCTCAAAAAAGTCGTGAAAGGCGGCGTTTTCCCCGACGGCAAGAAGCCCAACTCCCCGGAAGTCGTGGCGGCCCTCGACGAGTGTGACTTCATCCTGCACGGCAGCGGCGCGAGTTTCGTCGCCTACTGGGACGTTTCCAAAGCCGTCCAGATCTCCGGGAAACCGTACGGGATCTGGGGGATCACGTGGGAACACGGCGATGAGCGCCAGATCAATTTCATGAACCAGGCGAAATTCATCTTCTTCCGCGATACCGTCTCGCTGGGCGCGGCGCAGGCTGCGGGAGTCAAGGCCCCGATCATGGAATTCGGCCCGGACGGCGCGTTCGCCTGCGACCTTCGGAACGACGCGGCCGCCGAAGCGTTCCTCAAAGAACACGGGCTCGAAACCGGGAAATTCGCCTGCGTGATCCCGCGCTACAGGAAAACGCCGTACTGGAAGATCCGAAGCAAGGAACCGACGCCGGAGGACCTCAAATTCTGGGCCTACTCGCAGTCGATGAAGGAGCACGATAACGGCCCGATCCGCGAGGCCATCATCGAGACGGTCCGCCAGACGGGTCTGAAAGTCCTGATCTGCCCCGAGGACCGCAGCCAGGTCGAGCTGGGGGGCGAAATGCTCTACGAGCCGCTGCCCGAAGACGTGAAAAAGCGCGTCGTTTGGCGCGATCACTACTGGCTGACCGACGAGGCGATCTCGACTTACGTCCGCAGTGCCGGCCTGTTCGGGCTGGAAATGCACTCACCGATCATGTGCATCGGGAACGGCGTCCCGGCGATCGTCTGCCGGTTCAAGGAGCAGACCTCCAAGGGCCTCATTTGGCGCGACATCGGTTTGGGGGACTGGCTCTTTAACATGGACCAGGAGGACGAAATTCCGGGCATCACGCCGGCCGTTTTGAAAATGTTGACCGACCGGGAAACGTCGCTCGAGAAAGTGGCCACGGCCCAGAAAATCGTGCTGGCCCGGCAAATACGCATGGCCGACGCGCTGTCGGCTTCGCTTCAGTGAGGGAAATTTCATCATGCACACAATTCTGTTCGTCTGCCACGGTAATATTTGTCGCTCCCCCAGGGCAGAGTTCGTCCTGAAAGACCTCGTTCACCGCCGCGGGCTGGACGACCAGTTCCTCATTCAGTCCTGCGCCACCAGCACGGAAGAACTCGGAAGCCCGGTTTACCCGCCCATCCGGGATCTGCTCGCAAAACACGGCATCAGCTGCGCGGGAAAAACGGCCGTTCAGCTTCGGCGCAGTGACTACGAAAAGTACGACCTGCTCGTGATGATGGACTCGTGGAACGTCCGCAACGCCATGCGCATCCTCGGCAAAGACCCGGATCAGAAGGTCAAAAAACTCTTCGACTTGACCCGCGACGGCGGTGACGTGGAGGACCCGTGGTACACGGAGCGTTACACCGAGGTTTATGAGACGATCCTCGCCGGGTGCGAGGCGCTGCTCGATTTTCTAATTAAGAATTAGATTTACGGAGACGACGCTTCCAGCGTCGATTAAAGGCATCCTCTTTGAGGGGGCTGGCTCGCGCAGCAAGACTGGGGGAGCCAGGTGAACGCGCCATTTAACTCCCCCCGGCCCTTCGGGCCACCCTCCTCAATGAGGGAGGCTTTCCCTCCCACCTGAAAAAGAAAGGACTTTTTATGAATCGTCGTGAATTTTTCAAAATCGTGGCTCTGGCGTCCATTTCGGCGCAGCTGAACCTGGATCCCGCCCTTTACGGCAACACGGAAGTTCCGCTCGACCCGAATCTCGTTGCGATTTTTTCGGACCCACACATTCCGGACGATGAGACGAAACCGCACATTCCGCGCTTCAAAATGTGCGTGAAGAAGATCCTCGCGATGAACCCCCGGCCTGCGACGCTTCTGATTTACGGCGACCTGGTGTACACCAGTGGCGGAGTGGAGCTTTATAAAATTTTACGCTCGCTTCTGGAACCGCTCGATAAAGCCGGCATTAAGTGGGAAGTGACGATGGGAAACCACGACCGGATCGCCGATTACCAGACCGCGTGCCCCGACCGGTTCACAGAGAAACCGATCATCGAGGGCCGGTGCATTCACATCGTGGAGACGCCGCGGGCCGATTTCATTCTGCTCGATTCGTACCTGAAAGATCACGTGGACGGGACCATCGAGCCGGACCAGAAGGCGTGGCTGGCCGAGACACTGAAAAAGTACACGGAAAAGCCTGTTTTTGTCGGTTGCCACCACGGTCTGAAAGAGACGAAACTTGACGACGTCCTGCTTTCCTGCCCGAAATTCGCGGCGTACATTCACGGCCACTGGCACTGGTGGAAGAATAGCAAAACGGACGCCGGCATCCAGATGATCTGCTTCCCGTCCGTCGGGCACTGGGGCGACCTGGGGTTCACGATGTGCCACCTCGGCGAGAAAGAAGCGACGTTCGTCCCGGACATCGACGCGTATTTCTGCCCGGACTGGGGGAAAGGCCGGTTCCCGAAGATCCCGAACGTGGAAGCGTACCTTGAAGCGCTGAACGAAGTCAAAGTGGTCGTTCCTTTTAAGTAATTAGTGTATCAGTTCAAGAGTAATTTGCGGGGACGACGCTGGAAGCGTCTTCAAATTCGCTGCAAAATGAACAAGAATTTTGTACTTTAACGACGCTGGAAGCGTCGTCCCCGTAATTTGAAAGTTTTTTTAGTCAAAGGATCCAACATGAAAAAAGTCGTAACATTCGGCGAAATAATGATTCGCGTCGCGCCCGAGGGTTTTCTTCGTTTCGCGCAGGCGATGCCGGGAAAAGTCCACACCATGTTCAGCGGCGCCGAGGCCAACGTGGCCGTTTCCATCGCGCTTCTTGGCGGTGAGTCCAAATACGTCACGGCCCTGCCGAAACATTCCATCGCCGACGCCTGCGTCGCCACGCTGCGGGGCTTGGGGGTCGATACTTCGTCGATCGTCCGCACCGATGCCGGCCGTTTGGGGATCTTCTTCCTCGAATCCGGCGCCAACCAGCGCCCGAGCAACGTGGTTTATGACCGCGAATACTCGAGCATTTCCCTTACTCCCGCCGACGCTTACGACTGGGACGCGGTCTTTGCCGGCTGCGGCTGGTTCCACGTGACGGGCATCACGCCGGCCCTTTCCAAAACCGCCGCGGAAGCGACGATCGCCGCCGTTCAGGAGGCCAAAAAGCGCGGCCTGACCGTCTCCTCGGACCTGAATTTCCGCAAGAAACTCTGGAACTGGGACCCGGCCTGCACGAAAAAAGAACTGGCCAAACGCACCATGACGCAGGTTCTGCCGTACGTGGACGTTCTGATCGCCAACGAGAGCGACTGCGCGGACGTTTTGGGGATCCACGCCGATAATACGGACACCGAGATGGGAAAACTCGATACTTCGCGGTACCCGGACGTGGCGAGAAAGGTCGTGGCGGCGTTCCCGAACATTCAGAAAGTGGGGATCACCCTGCGCGAAAGTCACTCGGCCACGCACAATTCGTGGGGCGGAGTCCTCTACGATGCGGCAAGCGACCAGGCCTTTTTCGCGCCGCTCAACGAGGCGGGCGAGTACCAGCCCTACGAGATCAAATCGATCGTGGACCGGGTCGGCGGCGGGGATTCGTTCGCGGCCGGACTCATTTTCGCGCTGAACTCTGAAGATCTGTGTGACCCGCAGTCGGCCATCCGTTTCGCCGCGGCGTCGAGCTGCCTGGCGCATTCGATTTACGGCGACTACAATTACACGAGCGCCGCCGAGGTCAAAACGCTGATGAGCGGAAACGGAAGCGGCCGCGTGCAGAGGTAAAACCCGGGAACGACGCTTCCAGCGTCGTCTCCGTAAATTAACTCATTCCTCGACCAACCTGCTATGCACCGCGTCGATCTCTTCCTGCGGGACGCCGATGCTCAGCAGGTACTTCACCACCTGAACGCGGATCGGTTCGTCGGGGCCAAACTCCTTCAGGTTGCTGAACAGAATGCCCGGCAGACGGCAGATGCGCATACGCGTATGCCCGCAAAGGGTCGTGAGTTCGTACTGGTCGATAATCGTCTGGTCGTCGCGTCCGATGACGCCGTCGAGCATGACCCCCACCGTCCCGGTCCGGTCCGCGCCACCCGCGCAGTGGAAGAACATCGGAAACACGTCCTCGGTCGCCATCGTGTGGAAAATCTGGACGAGGTATTTTTTCACGCCGTCCGACTTCAGATTATACGCGCCCATCGGGAAATTGATCCGGCGGAAATCGGGTTCGAGTTTCGGCTCACCGGCATCCCAGCGGGCCTGAGTCTCATTCACGCCGCGCAGGTCAAACTCGCATTTGAGCTTGAGCACATCGCGGAAGAAGTAAAGCATTTCGTCCTTGCTCTGGGCCCGCGGGTCTTTCGTGTAGGCATTTCTGTGGAGGGCGGCACTGCGGTAAACCAGGCCCTGACGCAATTTTTTCCCGTCTGCGTTCACGCCGCCGCCAAGGTCACGGAAGTTCATGATCCAGACGCTGCTCATTAAGCGCGGGAAGCGGTCAAGCGTCGTGAAAGTCCGGACGTCCGACTCGACCGTCTGGCCGTTTTCGTCTTTCGCGGTGACTTTCCAGAAGTACTTCACGCCCAGCTTGAGGTTTTCCGGCCGGGCCGAGTTGGTCAGCGTGTATGTATGCAGCGGGTCGGCGAAATCTTCCGTTTCGGAGAAAAGGACGGTCTGGTCGGTGACTTCACCCTCGACAGTCCAGGTCAGCGGGCGAAAATCTGCGTTTTCGGCTTTGTAACGCTTCATGAAGTCGTCGGACCAGTCATTTCCGCGGAAGTCGGCCCAGTAGGTCGGGTCGCGCATCGTCACTTCGCGCCCCTCGGCCTTGGCCTTTTCCTGTTCGGTCTTGAATGCGGCGAGATCCCGGTCGTAATTCTCGAGACGGATCCGGATCTTCTCCGGGACGACGGCACGCTGGGCGTCGCTTTCGAGGAATTCGTGTTCAAGCGGCGAGACCGTATCAAGCGCCGCGCCATCCGGCGGAGCGGTGAGTTTCAATTCTGCCGCAGAAACGGCCGCGGCAAAGCAAAGGAAGAAAGAAAACAAAAAGCGGGAGGGAAATTTCATGGAAAACTCCTTGATTGTGGAGTGCGGCAATACAGAAGCCGAAGGCTTCATTTGCCGCTTTCATTTAGCGACCGAAAGACGCAGTGATTCAAAAAAGTATTCACGTGAGGAACGTCCAGCATGGTTCAGCGGCAAATGCCTCTTCGAGGCTGTATTGCCGCAAGGGAAAGCGGTGAATGTCGCTTGCGCGACTGTATCACCGCACTCCCCAAAACGACGCTGGAAGCGTCGTCCCCGTAGTATTATGGCATTTCGGCGATGAGTTTCCGGGCGAGTGTGACCGCGGCGTTTGCGTTGTCGCTGTAGCCGTCGGCGCCAATTTCGTCGGCGTAGGACTGCGTCACCGGCGCGCCGCCGATCATGACCCGGACCGAGTCACGCATATTTGCGGCGATCAGCGCCTCGATCGTTTTGCGCATGGCGGGCATGGTGGTCGTCAGAAGGGCCGACATGCTGAGGATTTCCGCCTGATTATCCTGAAGCGCCTTGACGAACTTCTCGGGCGTAACGTTCGTCCCAAGGTCGATCACCTGGAACCCCGCGCCTTCGAGCATCGACGCGACGAGGTTCTTCCCGATGTCGTGCATGTCGCCCATGACCGTCCCAATGACCACCTTCCCAATCGGCTCGGAACCCGAGGCGGCAAGAAGCGGCGAAAGGACCGCAAGCGATTCCTTCATCGCCCGGGCCGCGATCATCAGCTGGGGAACGAAGAATTTATGCGCTTCAAAACGTGCGCCGGCCTCATCCATCGCAGGAATCATCGAATCGGCAATCAGGTCCTGAGGAGTGGACCCCAAATCGAGCGCTTCCTGGACGAGCCGTTTGGCGTCCACGTTTTTGCCGGTCAAAATGGCGTTAAAAAGTGCTTCGTTACGTTCGGGCATGACAAAATAATGAGTTAAATTCAAATCTTCCATTCAGCTCCGGGCTTTTTCTTCAAGCAGTTCTTTCGCCTGCTTCAGCCATCCGGCGCGCTGTTCGGGCGTGCTCATGATGACCGACGCGAAATTGATCCGGGTGAAATCATCCACGCCGACGGTTTTGAATACGATGTTCTTCCAAAGGTTTTCGAGCGGGTCGCCGTTGACGCTGACCTCGATCTCGGGGGGGGTGTTCCCGGTCGTGAAAACGACGCCTTTGCGCCCTTCCAGCTTCCGAATTACCCCTTCCGCCGTGAAGGCGTAGCAGAATCCCTGACGGATCGCGCGGTCGATCCAGCCCTTCAAAATCGCCGGGGGCATTCCCCACCAGTTCGGATGGATCACGACGTAAAAATCGGCGTCAAGCACCTGCTGAATGTCCGCGCGGATCGGTCCGCTGAGCGTTTCCATCGGCTCGGCCAGTTCGTCGGCCGTGAGGATCGGGTCGAAATGCTCCGCGTAGAGGTCTTTCAGCGTGACCTCGTAACCGGCTGCGGTGAGCGTTTCTTTCGCGAGCTGGGCCAGCGCGCCGCAAAAACTCCCCTCCGGTTTCTGATGCGCCAAAACGATGAGTGCTTTCATGGGGGTGCTCCTTTCTTCAGTGTGGACTATTTTTCCTATTATAACACAAAATGAGAAAAAGTCAAGCGGTTGGAAAAAAGTTCGAAAATTTTGAAAAAATCATGGTCTAATGTCACACTCGTTCGTTAATAAGTATAGAAGGGATAATTTGCCAGTTTCCCAAAACTTCAAAACGTTCAGAAAGGAATTGATCATGAATCAGAATAACATTCAAACCACACCAAACGGTTGGAATCCTTTTACTGGCTGCGGTACGTTATTCCTTCTCTTTTGCCTGATTGGGGCGATCATCAGTTTCTTCAGGTTCCCGGAACCTACCCGCTATGAACCCAACTGCCAGGTTCTCAATAAAGCGCAAAAACCTGACGATGAAGCCGCGGTGGATATTGCCGTGGATGCGGTCGTGGAAGAAGCGGTCGAACACAAGGAAGAAATCAAGGAGAATGCTGAAGCTCTCTACCAGAAAGGCAAGGAAAAAGCCAAAGAAACGGTTAAAGAACTTCTGAGCCCGGAATCCACCATCCACGTTTCCGAAGAAACGGAAGCGGCAGTTGACCTGGCAGCGCACGCCGGGATCAATAACGCGGTGGAGGCCGGTGTGGAAAACAAGGAAATCATTAAGGAAAAAGGCAAGAAAGCCTACAGAGACCTGAAAAAAACATTCATAAAAAAAGATTGAACCAATCGGGGGTTTTAATCGTTATAAAAAAAAAGATGAACATCCAAACTTTTTCATGGGGGAAACAAAAGTGAAACGATTATTTTCGTCACTGAAATCCATCTTCTTTACCCATTACGCCAGTTTTCGGGGCCGGGCTGGTCGCGGGGAACTGCTGCTTGGCCTGTTCACGGAGATACTGATTTTCGCAGTCTGGATTTCCCTGAAATCCCTTTTGGGCAACGCGCTCAGTGAAGCGGATGGTTTCTGGATCACATGGGCCTTGATTTTGTTCCTCACGCCGCCCGCGCTGAGCGTTCAGGTACGGCGTTTGCACGATGTAAACTGGAACGGCTTCTGGCTTTGGCTGACTCCCGTTCCGATCGCGCAGGTTTTTCTTTGGGTCGTGCTTTTCCTTCGCAAGGGGACGGACGGCCCAAACCGTTACGACGACCCGCAGCCGCCGCGGCCGCTGTACCGGAACCCCGTTTGCTGGGGCGTTGGGGTCCTGGTCTGCTGGATGATCCTTCCTCAGCTTCTCTGGAAAATCCCGGAACGAATCACGCCCGAAACGCATTTCATCACCGAGCCGCGTACATCTGACGGGATGGTCGATTATTATACGGCCATGATGGACCAGTACAAGGAAATGTTCGCCGACCCGGAGAAAAACGGAATGTGGGACCTTTTGCAAATGTTCGGGACGAAAATCTTCTCATTCCAGTCATCTTCGGGTGAAGGCTACACGCAAGACGCCGCGTTTTTGACGCTTGAAAGATTGGGTCTTCCGCGGGACATTCAGCCGGAATTTCCCGATTTTGAACTACTCAGTACCGACTGGATATGGGATCGTCTTCCAGAACTCCCCGATGGTCTGCCGGACATTTCCAGCCTGAAAATCGATCCGGAAGATTACCTTCGGGAGGAAGGTGAGTGGAGGCCCTTCGAGTACCTTTCCCCGGACGATAAATTGTATTTCTATTTTTATTTTTACCTCTTTAGACCCTGGCGGGAAGCGGACCACCCACTCGCCGCGGAGTGGCTGAAAGAGAATGACGCGATTCTGGACCGGATCGCGGCGGCGGTCCGGAAACCTTATTTCATGGATTGGCCTTCACGTCGGGAGATGAATCGTCTCAATGAAATCATTAACTGGCTGAATTGGATGGAAAACTTTGTGAATGTTTTTCAAATCCGCGCCTCATACCATGCCGGATCGGGCGAAATCGATAAAGCCCTGGATGACGCGCAAACGGTTCTTCTGCTTGCCCTGCACGTCAAAAAAGGGTCTATTTTCCAATACGTATATGATGGTCAACGTTTCGAAAGCAATGGAATTAGTACGGTGGCAAGGATCGTAAAATCGCAGGATATTTCACCGCAAGAGCTTGAGAAGGCCGCAGCGATACTGAACGATTTTCAGCAGGCGAACCGGGTTCCTTTCCGTCAGACGATGGAACGGCTGAGATACGAGGTCTTTATGCATCTTGGGGAAAGAATGTTGATCCGTTATTACGATTTCGATGATTACTTTCTAAACGAAAGGACCATTCGCCGGACCTTCCAGAAAATCTGGTTCGAGGACGTGGAAAACCAGTGCAGCGGCGAAAAACCTATTCCGAGAGATTCTTACTCGTGGTCAGAGATGGAGGAAAGAAGCCAAAAATACGCTTCTCCCTGGAACGAGCCATGGCGGCTGCTGACCGGAACCTTTTTCAGAGATTGGCGTTCCAGAAACTGCGCGGCCTCGATCGCCATGAATAAGACATACTATTACGAACTTTTAGAGCGTGATTTTGTCAATCGCGCCTGCGTAAATCTTCTCCGCGCTTCAGTCGAGCTGGAGCTTTACAAAGTCCGAAATGGCGCATACCCGGCAAAGCTTGCGGAGCTGAAACTCCCTGAAGAAGTTTTACTTGACCCATACTCGCCAACTCGGGAATCGCTGAAATACTCGCTGAAATCTCAAGACGAGCAAAGCCCGCAGTACTTGCTGTACTCGCTCGGGCCAAACTTAAAAGACGACGGCGGAAACAACGATGAAGATTGGGGGCTTGGGCTGAATTGAGAAGCGGCGAAAACTAAAACCACCTGGCGAGCGGGGGGAGTCATGCCTCCGTAAATCTGAACGAAAGAAACTTTTTACGGGGACATTACTTGCCCCGCTCGCCAGGATTCGCCAAGGCTTTAACGAGTCGGAAGCTCCACGACTCTCAGCGCGTGCTCGCGGAACTCACCCACGCCTTCCGCCGTGACGGGCTGAGGCAGGTAGTTCACGAAATGGATGTAGAGCCGATTCCCGTCGCGCTTCCACTCGGTGAAAACCGTCTGCGGGAGGTCCAGCTCAACCGGCGGGGTCCAGAGCGTCCGGACGTCGGCGATCAGGCGCTTCCCGCCGTCTTTTTTCTCCCAATCTTCCCACCCTTTCGTGTTCATGCGGCCGGGCGACTGGTCGGCGTCCGCGCGGTACACCACGTTCGGAAGGTCTTTCACCTCACGCAAAAGCCGATTCTCGCGCCGCTGGCGGTACAGCTCGTCGTAATCGCCGACCGGGCCAGAAAGGAAGAGTTTTCCACCCCCTTTGGCCCACGCGACGAGCCGATCGATCTCCGCCTCGCTCAGGCATCGCTGGTCCGGAACGACCAGAAGCTCGCAGTCCGCCGGGATCTCCATCGGGGTTTTCGCCGACGTGAGCAGAAGCCCGTACGGGACGTGGTTCCTCAGAAGGACTTCCTCCGCCGCAAAAAGGCCGGAAAACGCCGCCTCGGAGAAGAACTGCGACTCGCGGGAAATCAGCACGCGGACCGGGTTCCAGGCCGGAGCAGCAAAGGCCGGACGGTTCTCCCGGATCTCCTGGTTGAAACGCTCCAGGAGCGGTTTCCGGAACGCTATCACCTCCGGCGAAACGAAGTGCTCACGGTTGGGCTTCATGATCGTCCGGTCGGTCGGGATCCCGCCAAAGACCGCGTCTTCCCAAAGCGGGAGCAGGTACTGGTCCTCGGTCTGGATCCCCGCGTCCTGATCGCAGAGGGCCAGGACCGGTTTCCCGAGCGCCTGACCGAGTTTCAGCTCACGCACCCGATTAATGATCCCGCCGTTCAAAACCCGCGGCGCGTTCGAGTCCTGCGACAAAAGGAACGTGAAATCCCGCGTCATTTCCGGAATGTCGTACGAATCCTGCCATGCAA
>JAFTCU010000199.1 GCA_017454585.1 Thermoguttaceae bacterium
CCCGCGGGATCCAGACCTACTGCCAATGCGCAGGCGGGAGGGCGTTCGAGATTTTAGCGTATTACAGACCAGTGACGGGGGAGGGGCCGGAGGCTGGCCGCGCTTACTCTTGACCAGGAACTAAAAGGACACGAAGGCCGAGGAGGTCGTTCCGGTAGTCAAGCGTGCTCCTGCCGCGGTACGCCGACCGGCAGCACCCGGCGATGTAGTCCCAGCTCCCGCCACGAATCACGCGGAGCGGGGAAGGAGAAGTGTTTTCAGGGGCACTCGTTGGTGACCTATCGTAATACTTCTCGTCATAGTAATCGGAACACCATTCCCAAACGTTACCATGCATATCGTACAAGCCCCAAGCATTCGGCTTCTTCTGCGCGACCGGGTGGGTTGAACCCGTGTCCCAATCCTCGTCGTACCACGCCATCTCGTCAAGAGTTCCCGCGTAATCGCCCGTCGTGCCCGCCCGACACGCGTATTCCCACTGCGCCTCCGTCGGAAGCTGCACCCGCTGGCCTAACTTCTGGCTTAATTTCTTGCAGAATTCCTGGCAGTCGTTCCAGCTCACTTTCTCGACCGGATTCCGGTCCCCTTTGAACCTGCTCGGATTCTCGCCCATCACACTCTGCCACATCGCCTGCGTGACCTCCGTCTCCAAAAGCCAAAATCCCTTGGTGATTTTTACCTTATGTTGCGTTTCATCGTTATGCCGGCCTGGCTCGTCTGTGGGACTGCCCATCATAAACTCTCCCGGCGGGCACCAACGGAAAGCGTACTCGATCCCGTCCGCAGTCAGAACGATTCGATCTCCAGCTTTAGGGTTAGAAGGAAGTTCTTCAGCCCAACTGTAAGATACCCAAAAGAAACCCAATAACAAAAGGGCAAGGACAGCAAGCAGTTTTTTCATAATTCACCTCCATGAAAATTTTCCTTCATTTTAATTGCCGGGGAGGGAAAAGTCAAGTGGGAGGGAGATTTTTTCTCACTCCCAGAAAATAAACTTGCTAAACAGTGAAATAGAATTTAATTTCTTGTTTTTTACTCAAATTCCTCATATTTCCCATTGATATTTTTTCAGAAGCGTTTATAATGCCGGTGTTCGATTTGAGGGACGCGTGTCCCTCGCCATTCACCCAAACAACGGAGAAAACCCCATGAAGAAACGCAAGCCACGTATCCAGGTAACCAGCACCCTCAGCCCGGAGGTCCACGCCCTCCTGCCCCAGCTTCCCGAAACGCTCAGCAAGTTCCTCGACCACGCCATCCCGAACGAGCTGAGCCGCTCCGCCACCGCCACCTCACGATTGGCCGAGGCGCTGCACGAGGTGATCCGAGCCGCGGTCCAGGACGCCATTCGTGAAGCGATGACCGCCGGTCGTGAAAAATGAGCCTCCGCGAAAGCGGGGGTTTTTTTATTGCCGAGCCGGATTTTTCAAAAGTCATACCAAAACGATGGCAAAATTTGACAGTTTTTGGCAATTCTTGCCAGTTTTTGCCAGTTTTTGGCAATTTCCAGACGCGCGAAAATTTCCAAAAGTTTCATACCAGAGAAATGATTAAACATCGTAAAAAAGGGACTCAAACGATGAAAATCACACCCAAAAATACATACCAATCCGAGGGTCGGCCCAAGGCCCTGATAAGGCGGAGGTCCCAAGTTCGAATCTTGGCGTGCCCATAAGGAGTCCTCGCAGGTATTTGCAGAGGACTCTTTTTTTGTCTGTTTCGTGCCGTGTTTTACGGGGTTTGGTGAGGTTTTTCTAGCGGATGGGATGCACTGCGAGGACGCGGAACAGGCGGATTTTTTGGCACGGGGTAGGACGTTTTTCAGGCAAGAGAAGCAATCGATTTTTTTAATTGCGTTCAGCATTCGTCCTTTGTGCAAAATCTGGTAATGTTTGATCGCCACTTTGTAATTATGGTCGGCGATGTGTTCATAAACCGGAATGTCCTGGACCTGTTCCAGAAGGTCGGAGCAGTACGATTTACGGAGGTTATACCACGGGTTAGGATAAGCCGGGAGGCCATTCTCATCCAGGAAACGGGCCATCATCACTGAGAAGTTCTGGTCCGGGCGCATTCTGGGGAAGACCCGATCCGAAAATGGTTCCGTCTCGCGGTATTCCTGAAAGAGAGTTTCGACGATTTCCGGGAGGGGGATCCTTCTGCCGAAGCGTCCGTGGCATTTATTCTTTTTGGCCGCGACGAAGAGCCAGCCGGGTTCCTTGTCAGTGTGGAAGTGAACATCATCCCAGCGCAGGTCGTACATTTCTGATGGCCCACGAAGGCCGCAGAATCGTCCCAGAGCCAGAATAAGCCGCCAATAGGGGGTATTCCCTTCCAACATCGTCATCACCTCGCTAGCGGAGATGTAGGCCAGTTTATCGGGATTTGCCGATTCGCCGCCTTTGACCTCCTCGAAGGGGTTACGGGCAATCCAGCCGATTCTGACGGCATAGGTGAACAGTTGTTTCACGACTTCGATGCGGCGATTGGCGGTGGCCGTGCTCAGCGGGACCGGCGTGAGCGTCCGGGTGTTGAGCGGCGTGGTACGAAGCCACTTGTTGTAAGCGTCCGCGTCTTCCGGCGTGATCTCTTCCACTTGCGCTTCTTTCGGGAAGAACGTCAGCAGATTATTGAACGCGCTTCGGTAGTTTTCCCATGTGCTCTCCTGAGCCTCGGTCAGACTGGCATGGTATGATTTGATGAGCGTCTGGAGTGTGTGCGCCTCTTTTACTTCAGGCGCGATGCCCAGAGCCACGAGCCGCTGACGGAGTCTGGAGTTTCCCATTTTGTTCAACCACTCGTCGATGTATTCAGGCGGACGGAGACCGGTCTTCTGGGTGCGTTTCAGTTCTTCAATATGTTCCCCAACACGCTGGGCCTCGCGGCGATTCGTGAAGCCCATGAAGCGGATCTGTTTGCCGTTAATGGTGAGGCGGACGGTGTATTTGCCGTTTGATTCCTGCTTTACATTTGACATAATAATAATCCCTTAATTAATGAAACCGGGCCGCTGAGGACCCGGTTGGTTTCGTTTCTGACAACCGTTTTCAATTAATGGGAGTGGACCCATCGTTCGACGTCTTCCGGGTAGAACCGGACCAGAGCGCCGATTTTCCGGAAAGGAAGGCCGTGCTTCTCTCGGAGAACATCGACCTGACGTAAAGAGACATTCAGGTATTGGGCAACATCTTTTTTTGACCACATGCGGGTTTTTACTCCTTATGCAAGACTTTGTTGAAGAAGGTTAATTAATACTTAATTATACCAGAAAACCTATTAATTGTCAACCATGTGCAAGCAAAAATTGACAAAATTTTCGGAAAATTTTGCGAAAAATCCCGCTATTAATATCAGGATTTTTTGGGTATCGCTGAGGCCCTCCCAAATAGAAAATGGAGTCATCACTAACTCCATTTTCTATTGGTCATTCAAAGGAACCAATCTGATTTTTAGAGACAATGGAACACCCGAACCGCTACTCCCCAAAAGTCTCATCGAGGACTTCTTCCAGGGTCTCGTTTTTAATGAGTTCCAGCGAATCCTTGCAGCGGAAATTATGCTCGAAGGATTGTCCCTCGGCGAATCCCAACAAGAAGTGCGTCGCAATGGCGTAAATGATTTTCGTTGGCGCGAGGCCATACACCTGTTTCGTGAAAATGTGTTCCAGACGTTCCGAGTCATTCGGAAACCGTTTCTTCATTTTGGGACTGCGGTACAGCCGTTTCACGATTTCCGCAATGTACAGCCCGGACTTCATATAAAGGTCGATGAACGTCTTATCGGGATCATCGAAACAGCCGGGATTTTCCTGTTCCAGCAGATCCACCATTTCTTTCACGACCCGCTTGGGGGTGAAAATCTGGTTCGTCTTCTGCGGCGGAATGTAGTCGAAAATATCGCCTTCGCTTTTCTCGTCAAAATAGTTCGCCAGCTTTTTACGAAGGGCCAGGAACTCCTTCACGGAATCGTTGAACGACCTCATCGAATAGATGGCCTTCAAAATGTTCCGTTTCATCGGTTTCGGGAGTCATATTCGGAGGGCTTCCGACTCTATTCACAGTGAACACGTGGAATCATCAGGTGTATTTCCGTTTCGAGACTTCCGGATGGCACACCGATAAAAAAAAGCTCTTTCCATCCTTTTCCCAAAGTATTATTGGTCAAGTGCAAGCGAAAAGTAGACAGTTGAGTGCAAAATTTTTGTCATCGGGTGTCTACTTTTGGCTTGCACTTGGAAGGTTAATTTTTTGGTCCTTTTTGTCAAGGATTTGATTATTTTTTGATATGGGAACAAATTTTCGGCGTGGGAAGTCGTACTCAATTCTTTGTAACAAAGGTTGATCGTTAAACTCCCGGCGTCGAAGACGGTGAATGTTGATTTGGTGATTGGTCAAATCAACGTCACAGCGTACAAGCCGAAGCGCCCAGCTGGGATCAACCGGGTAGCTTTGGCCAAGGACAAGCACATTCCCGTTTTTATCCGTTTGACGAAGGTAAATGACCTTGCCCTGGACGTCCGTGGGGTAGGATGGTTTCCAATCCGCAGGCACCGTAAAACGTTTCGGCGCGTTGGAAAATTTAGCCGCGTTTTTTTGACGGTAAGCGTCAACAAACGCTTGAGTTTGCGACCTCAAACCGGCCCAATCCGAAAAGGTAAAACGATTCCAAACGCTTTTTTGCCATTGAAGGTTGAAGCGTTCAACCTTCGCCTGCGGGCCTGTGCAGCGAGGAATCGTGAACACCACGGTGGACCCCAGTTCAAGGCACATCCGGGTCAAACGTCCCAACTGGTTTGGCTTGGGTGGCCCGCTGAAAACGGGGCCGTTGTCGAACTGAACGTACTCCGGCCGACCGAATCGTTTCCAGTGTTCCAGCACGCGCGAGACCGTAAATTCCGCGGTCATGCGTGGGCAAACCCAGGAATTGACCAAACTTCCGTGGAGTGAAATCGCGTTCAAAACGAACACGAAGCCAAGGTCACCGACCAGGCGTAAATCTTCGATGTAATCGAAGCAGTCCATCTCGGCTTTTTGCTCGCAAACCTCGGGAATGTACCACCCAGGAGGTGGGGCGGGAAATCGAACGCGGGAATTGCCGTCGAGCAAACCGTTCCGCTTGAGTACGTTGTTGATCGTCCTGATGGAAGGGATCTGGCCGCAGCCATCCGCCGTTATGGCGCGATGAATGGCTTCGGCGCCAAACTCGCCCAAAGCGCTTTGATTTTTGAGTTCCAATCGGGTTTGGACGATGCACTGTTCCACCCCCGAAGGAATTCGATTATGAGTCGATTTCTTCTGAGTCCTCTGGTCAGAAAAATCGGCCCGGTCGAGTCGCTTGCCGTCGGCACGAGCGATCCATTTTTTAACCGTGTCCTTTGACACGCCAAAATGCGCCGCGATTTTCCTGAGCGACCAGCCTTTCCGGCTCAGCTCGACCATTTTTCGCCGCGTGCATTCCCTAGCGGGATCGGTTTTTTATTCACTCAAAACTCCTTGATAAAAAACCAAATCAAACGAAAAATCAAAGTATAACA
>JAFTCU010000200.1 GCA_017454585.1 Thermoguttaceae bacterium
CTCCGTCACGTATTTCTGGATCGCGCGCCAGCCGTATTTCCTGTAAAGCTGGTACTGCGTGCCGGGGATCCCCTGCGAGTAGTCGAAAAGTTCGTTCGAGGCGTAGAAATTCCCGGATTTCGTCGGGAACTTCAGGATTTTCGCCCCTTCTTCGCCGAAACCGGTCACAAGGTACGGCGTTCCTTTGAGTTCTGGCCGCAGCCGCTCCAGGTACGGGTTGAAGTAAAGCCGCGCGATCGTCGGGACCGCCCTTTTCGCGGCTCGGGCCAGCGCCTCGGCCCGGGCGTTTTCATCGCCGGCGATCTCGGCGAGCCGGGCGTACGCGATCATGCCAGAGTATTCGGCGTTCAGCATGTCGATCCAGGCCCCCGCACCAGACTCGCGGCACGAACCGGCCTGGAAGCAGTAATCGTCGATAAAAAGCTGGTGGCGCATCACGTACCGGTGGAAATTCCAGTTTGCGCGCACCCAGTCGGCCATTCCGTAAAGGTCGGCGAATTCCTGGGAGGTCCACGCCACGACGCAGGCGGCCTCGTTTGTGTCGCCGTACACCACGCCGGAGCCGCAGCCGGGTTGAAACGGCGTTTCGACCGGATACATGCTTGCGAACATGACCGGGTAGCAGAGTCCGCTGAACGGTTCCTGGCGGTTTCTCGCGCACATTTTGGGCTGGTAAAGCTCCACGGGCGAAATGGTCCGAATGGCCGCGCGGCGCTCCAGGGCGGTTTGTGCCTCCGCGTCGAGCAGAAGTTTCCCCTGAAACGCGGTCCCCATCCCGAAATTCCACGTAAAGTGCGAAATATTCTGGAGGAGGCTTTCTTTCCCGTGCGGGAATTCCGGTGTCACGTGTTCCAACGGCCGGCGGCCGCCGCAGGTCCAGCGCACGCCGTCGAGGAATTGCTCCTGCGCCAGCGCTTTGAACTTTTCGTCTTTCATCTTCACCAGAAGCAGATCACGCTCCGCGTCCGGAAGTGGGAGCGACCACGTGACCGACCGGCCGGTTTTCCCGAGCATCGGGCCGAAATTCGTCGCAATTCCCAGGTCGGTGAGCGTTTCGGAGGTTTTGACCATCGGCGCGTTTTTCGGCTCGTCCAGCCGCCCGGCCAGGCTTTCCTGAAGCATGAACGCGGTGAGCGGTGGAAGCGTCACGACCGGCTCGGGGTTCAGGCCCCAATCATCGGCGAAACGGCGGAACTTCACCTTCAGGCGGAACTGGATCCGCTGGTTTTTCGGGTCAAGCGCGAAATATTCGGTCCGGTCGATCGGGAAATTCAGCGCCAGGGCGAGCGAATGAGCGAGAAATTCAGCCCCGGTCCCTTTTTGGTCGAGCGCGTTCCAGACGGCGTCCCCGCCGCAGAGTTTCGAGCCAAACGGCCACCCCGCGACCAAAACGGGATTTTCGCCCAGTTGAATTTCAAGCCCGGCGAACGCACCGTACTGGACCGACGCGGCGATTTTCTTCGGCTGGGACGGGAAAACGACGAGGAGCGGGTGGCCCGCCTTCTCGCGGAAGAGTAAAAGCCACGGCGCGCCCCATTTCCCGTCACGGCCGAGGTCGAAAAACGTTTCCGACTTTTCCTTTTCGGCCAGATTTGCGGTTTTCAGCGCGCCCGTCGAGTCGGCCCAGACTGCAAAGTCGGCAATATTTTCCTGACGCAGAAAAACTTCGCGCGAGGCCGGGAATTCCCAGAGTTCAAACGGCGCCAGAAGCGTCATGGTAAGCGTCTGGTCCGGGAGCGTGAACGTTTTGTGCACGTCCGTCGCCGTGCATTTCAGCGTCGGTTTTTCCTCCGGCGCGGGCCCACCCAAAGCGAGGACCGGCTCGACGCGGTACGACTGCTCGCCGTTGGTCACGCTCAGGTCGGGCCCCACCGCGTCGCACAGACCGGGGTCTCCCACGGCCCAGCCGAAGCGCCCGAAGCCGCGGGTCGTTTGGCGCCACTCCAGCCCGTCTTTTTTCAGGACTTTCGGCTCTTTTTCGAGCTGGTTGAGCGTCCGGGCCGCGTCGGAAATTCCGGCCATTTCCGCCCAGATCAGAAGCGCCGCACGGTCGTAAAACGTTTCGCTCGGAATGAGCGTCTGGCCGCAGGTTCCCGCGGCGTGCCAAACGTTTCCTTTCCGCACGAGGAACGGCGTTTTGCTCTCCGCCCAGTTCAGAAGACTTTCTGCCCCTTCAGTCGGTTCCGTGTCAAAGTAACGGCCAAACGAACAGTTCTGTGGCTCCACGGTCTTCCACCCTTCCGATGCCGGTATGATCCTTTCCCGCGGCGCGAAATGGTCGGGATCAAGGCGCGTGAGTTTCAGCGGCGCCAGCTCGGCCAACGCAGGGTCCGGAATCGGCCCGTAGAAAATCACCGGTTTGCCCGACCGGATCAGGGCCGCGAGCGTTTCCGCTTCCTTCCCGGAGGGGTCGCCCCCGACGCTTTCCGGAATCGCCAGCGTGCGCTGGTAAACGATCAGATCGGCGTCCTCCGGGACCTCGGCGATCTCAAAAAACGGGCAGTTTTCCAGCATCAGGTTCCGAAAACCGAACGTTCCGGGAAACTCCGGCCGCTTTTCGTTTTTGTACCAGAGGAAATCGGTCCGGTCGTTATTCTCGAGGCAGAAGTAAATTTTCTTTTTCGCCTGCGCCGCAGTTTTCGCCTTGCTCTCACCCGAATCGGGCGTTTCACGAGGCGGAAGTCCGGAAACGAGGTCGTACGGTTTCCTGCCGTGCGTCAGCGCTTCCTCCGGGTCCGTGAAGCGGATGCGGTCGATCTCGACGCTCAGGTCTTTTCCAATCGGTTCCCGCTCACTATTGAACGAAAATTCGAGCCGCTTCACGGTGTACCGGCCGTCACCGAGCTGGAAGTCAGAATCCAGCCCCAGCACGTAAAAATGATCGTCCTCTCGCCCGGCCTGGATCCGCGGACCGGAGATCAGCTTCGTCTGGCCGCCGCTCTGGACCGTGATGGCGGGATGGAAGAACGCGCCGCCGTTGGCCGCGTTTCCACGCACCCGAAACACGAGTTTCCTCTGCGCCGTCGTTTCGTGCTCGAAGTCGGCGTAGATCCACTCGGAGCCAAAATCTTTCGCGGTGGTCATCGCCATTTTCAGGGCGTTCGGCCCGGTCTGTTCCAGCCGCATCCCGGTCCCGGAGCGCGGAGGGGCTGCGACGAATTGGAACTCGGAAAACTCCGCGCGTTCCGGCTCCTGGGCAAGCAGGACGAACGGGAAGAGGAAAAGAAACGAAAGGAAATGAAGGGGTTTCATAAAATTGCCACACCGGTCCCGCTTCAACTCTTCATTTAAACACGGATTTTCACGGATTCAAAGGATTCAAAGGATTTCTTCTGGAAAAGATTTCACTTTTCTCTTTAAAAATCTGTGTAAATCCTTTTAATCCGTGAAAATCGTGTTTAAATGAAATTCGGAATCGGAACGTGTTCTGTGCCGGGGTAAAAGTTTACAAAAATGAGGGTTTATTTCGGCTAAAAAAGGAATGACGCCTGCCAGCTTACTTTTTCTTCGTTAAAATCTGACCGTCCGCTTCAAGCCGCTCGGCCAGTTTTGCGTACGAAAGGTCCTGCACGGCGCAGTTTTCCTCGATGGAAAGGCACGCGGCCGTCGCCGACGACTGGCCCAAAATCATGAAAACCGGCTCCATGCGGATCGACCCGAACGCGATGTGCGAGGCGGAGACGCAAACCGGAACGAGCAGGTTGGCGCACTCGCCCTTTTTCGGCGTCAGGGCGTGGTAATCGATCGCGTAGGCGCCCTTCGGACTCACGCCAATATCGCCCTCATTCTGAACGAAACCGTCGGGTTTCACGTACCGCCGCACGTTATGCGAGTCGAGCGCGTACGACCCCATCCCGACCGAGCCGACGCCATTCCCCTGAGCCGGGACCGGAGGGC
>JAFTCU010000201.1 GCA_017454585.1 Thermoguttaceae bacterium
AAATTAGGACTTCTGACCGAGAGGTGAGAAGAAACAGAAGTATGGAGGCCCCTTGTTGAGGCGGATTGAAAAATTCATTTTTTGTATAATGAAAGCCTTGAGGTTGAATGACCCCAAGGCTTTTTTTACGGGGACGACGCTTCCAGCGTCGTCCCTAATTCATAATTAAAAGACGACGCTGGAAGCGTCGTCCCCATCTAATCCGTCACCACGGCGCAGATCATGATCGCGGCGGTTTCTGTACGCAGAATTCGTTTTCCCAAAGAGACATTCTCCCAGCCTGAGGCGAGAGCCGCGGCGACTTCCGCGTCGGAAAATCCCCCTTCCGGACCAATGGCGGCGAGGATCTTGCGTCCCTGATTTTCCGGTCGGGCCAAGAGTTCCGAAAGCGTTGGGGCGTTCGGGTGCGCGATGATCTTCAGAGTCTGCGCGTTTTCCGGGGCGGCCGCGAATTCCGGCGAGAAAAGCGTTTTCGTCGTCACCGGCTCGGCCAGGCGCAGGAGCGTATTCCGCCCGCACTGCTTGGAAGCCTCGACGACCACCCGGTTCATGCGCTGGGCGGCCGCGTCGCCGGCTTTGGCCACGGACCGTTCGGCGGTCAGAGGGATGAACTCCGCCGCGCCGAGTTCCACGAGCTTCTCGATCAGCCACCGCTGGCGGTCACCCTTGGGAAGCGCGACGGCCAGCGAGATCTTTGTCTCCGACTCCCGATCTTCGACCCGGCGAGCGTGAATTTCTGCCGTGAGGTCTTTCTTTCGGACCTGCGTGATCTCCGCATCGAACTCAGCCCCGGAGCCGTCAAAAAGGATGAGCGGCTCGCCCTCCTTCACGCGCATAACGTGAATGAGGTGGTGCGCCTCGTCCCCCTCCAGCGTCACAGCAACGGGATACGCGGTTTCATCTGACGGAAGCGGAATGGTGGAAAAGTAACGGTAAGCCATGATTAATTATGAATTATGAACTATGAATTACAAATTGGTCCGGATCCAGGGCACGCCACGAACCCAAATCAATTCATAATTCATCATTCATAATTGAATCAGTCTCTCCCTCCTCCGCTGCGGGCCAGCAGGTAAACGAGCGTCATGACCGATTGAAGAGTGGCGGCGACGTACGTCATCGCGGCAGCGTAGAGGGTGGTACGGACAGCGCTCCGGGCCTCATCGGTGAACATTCCCATGTCGGCGAGCTGGGCCTTGGCGCGGGAACTGGCGTTAAACTCGACCGGAAGGTTCACGAGCTGGAAAAAGACCACGCAGGTGAAAAGGATGACTCCGGCAAGGACCAGCCACTTCAACGATGCGGCCAGACCAACGAGAAAGAGGGTGATGCCGATGTTGCTCCCCAGATTTGCGGTAGGAACGGCGAGGTTCCGGATCACCAGGAGTGGGTAACGCTGCGCGTCCTGGATGGCGTGGCCCGCTTCGTGAGCCGCGACGCCCACGGCCGAGGCGTTATAACCAGTGTAAACCGCTTGACTCAGACGCAGGACTTTTGCACTCGGGTCGTAGTGATCTGTCAGTTCTCCGCCAATCATTTCAATAGGGACGTCGTTCAGGCCGTTCTGGTCGAGGATCTGCCGGGCCGCCTGGGCGCCGGTGATCGGCGTATCAACGTTCTGGCCTTTGGAAAACGATCCTTTCACCCAAACCTGAGCGATCATTCCCAAAAGAAGGCATGGACCGACGAAAACAAAATAAATCGGATCCAAAATCATGATGAGAGTCTCCTTTTATGATGAGGGAAAGGCGGAAAGAAACGCCCGAAACGGGGAAATCCCGTCCGGTTTTTGCGTTCGTCTCCGCCTTTCAGGTTCGGAAACAAAATTTACTTCTGCTCTTTGTACTTCTTGACGCGCTCGACGAGGTCTTTGTTCGCGCTCTTCGTGATCACGAGGTCCATGGCCGGGCCGAAGACGTCCATATTCTGCTGACGCAACACATTATCGTGCGCGTGGTCGGCGATCGCGGCATAAGCGGCCTCGGCCAGTTCCGGGTCAGCGGCGCACTCGACGGCGAACTGGAGGCTCTTTGCCGTACGGTTCGCGGCCAGACGGGAAAGAATGAGGCGTTTTTCATCGACGCGCGTCGCGATTTTGAACGCCTCCTTCAGTTTATCGAGTTTTCCGTCCTTCGAAATGCCGATCCCGATTTTGTCGTCCGGGAGCGAAATGACGCGGATGAAGGAACGCAGCGCGGCGATTTTCTGGTCGGGCGTATAGCCGTCAGCTGTGGCGACTTCGAACATTTTGTCCGCGAACTGGGCGTTGGGCCAGACGGAAAGCGCACGGATCGCCGCCTGACGCAGATCCGCGTCGTTCGAGGCGAGTCCGGCGTTCACTTCGGCTTTTGCCGCGTCTCCGCCAATTCGGCCGATGATCGGGAAAAGGGCTTCCTGCGGGAATTGGCCTTTCAGCGCGACGACGGCGGAAGCGTCACCGTTACACACGGCCGCGATCAAATTTTCGGCCTGGTCACGTTCGCCGCCGACCGGGAACAGAAGGGTCGTGGTGACGAGCGCCTTGGCGTCGGCTGGGGTCGCGATTGTGGCGACCTGCTGCATGAGAGCCATACGGCCGTCGCACTCGTTGGCGGTGATTTTCGCGAAAACTTCCGCGCGAATGTCCACCGCACGGTTGATCAGGATCGAAGCGAGGAAGATGAATTCGTCCGTTCTGTTGGCTTTGACCATGCGGGCTTTCAGCGCTTCATCAAATCCGTCTGCCACGATAAAACTGCAAATGCGGGCGATCAGACCGTCATCCGGGTAGGCCAGAATCGCGTCAAGGTCGGCGGCGGTGGCGAGTTTTTCCATTGCGAGGAAACCGGCTTTACGCAGAATTTCCGAGTCGGAATTCATCGCAGCGACCGCGACGTCGTGGTACTTTGCGTCCTTGCGGGCGGCCAGACCGGCAATCGTCTGAGCCTTCGTCAGCTCGTCAAGCTGGTCGTATTTGGCCATCCAGGCGTCCACTTTGGCCTGATCACAGTTGGAGATCGCCTGCGGCATCGCGGTTTCGCACGGCTGGTACGGCGGATTCGGGTCTTTTCTCTGGGCCAGCGCGGATTTGCACGCCGGAATGTCTTTCGCCAGCGCGGCTTCCGCTTCCGGGCCGGGGATCTGGCAGAGCGCGGCGGCCGCAGCGTCCACGACGATCTGGTCTTTACTGTTCAGCTGGGCGGCGACGGCCGGCACTTCCGCGGCGGTCCCAATGGCCTGGAGCTGCTCGAGGATCCAGACTTTCGTGGTGGCTTGGGTGACTTTGCCCAGCGCGTCCACGAAGAAGGCGTTCAGTTTGGCAAGTTCTTCCGGCTTGTTCGCCGCTTCGTTCATGAGGTTCCGAATTTCCTCACGGGCCTGGAAAACGTCCAGGCCGGCGTTGGGGTTCCCGGTCGTGCCGAGCCACGAGACGTTGGTCTCCGCGGTGAGGGACTGGGAGTAGTCGGAATCGAGTTTTTTCAGCAGTTCGGCGAAATCGGCCGCCTGAACGCAGACGCAGCCCAGCAAAAGGGTGAGGATAGGAAGGATGTATTTTTTCATGGAAAACTCCTTGAATGGTTTGAATTAAAAATTATTTTTTCTCGTTTTTTTCGTCTGGAGACGATACCAAAAGAGAACGTTTCGCAGGTTCCGTCAAAATTTTCATTTGCGAAATCGCAATCTGATTCAACCGAATAAGCCGTTCACTTTGAGGTAATCCATCATTTATAAACACCGCATTTAAATTCTCAAGGTTTGAAAGACATATAAGCTCATTAATGGTGGCATAATCACGAATATTCCCTTTTTTTTCGGGATTATTCCTTCGCCACTCCTGAGCAGTCATGCCAAACATCGCAACATTGAGTACATCTGCTTCATTCGCATAAATAAATGGGATCTTATTCGGATCAATTTCAGGTGGAATCAAATTTTGCTTAATTGCATTCGTGTGAATCTGATAATTGATTTTTGCCAGTTCACGTTTGGCACTCCAACCAATTAATTTATTCTCTTCCTCTTTGAAACGTTGAAATTCCCGAATCAAATAAAATTTGAATTCTGGACTAATCCACATTCCAAACTCGAACGCAATATCTTTGTGCGCGTACGTTCCACCATAACGGCCTTGCTTCGCCTGCAAGGAAATAGAACCAGTTTTTTCGACAAAATCTTTCACGCTGATTCTAAATCGATTTAGACCCGCCTGATTTTTAATTAGGGCGAATTCGCCCCAATTAAAATTCGGATTATTAAATTGCTCCCAGAGACCAATAAATTCCAGTGTATTTCTGTTTCTTAGCCAATCTTTGACAAAAAACTCACCATCTTTTGCTTTCAGCATGTCAGAAATACAAATATAGTCTTCTCCTTCAATCTTAATTATTCTGATTTCAGAATCTTTGACTAATATCTTGGCCATTCACGGTCTCCTAATCTTAAAATCTCAAAGCTCGATCTTATAGG
>JAFTCU010000202.1 GCA_017454585.1 Thermoguttaceae bacterium
ACGTTTTTATAGTTCATTTTTCAAAATCTGAAGTAAAAAGGGTGGAACCTGAGAGGACGGGTTTAAAGCCTCCCTCTTTGATGGGGGTGGCCCGAAGGGCCGGGGGGAGTTAAAATGGCACGTTCACGAACTCCCCCAGTCTCGCTGCGCGAGCCAGCCCCCTCAAAGAGGGGGCCTTTATTTCAGGAAGACCGAACTGTTAGATTTTACGCAAAACCGTGATTTTTTCAAGGGGGGCCTCAAAAACCACCCAATCTCTCAAATTTTTCCTGATTTTTTTGAAATTTTTGGCCGAAACGTTGTATTTTTTCGGAATCGGTGTATAATATACTGTCAAGAATGTATTACCGTTTATGACCGTCCTTGTTACGGTTTTGAAACTTTAACTCACAAATCATATCCATGCGAGCTTCCCTTTTTTTTGCCGTTTTGTTTTTAGTCTCCACACTTCAGGCCGCGGTCGAGGGCGAGCTGGAGATTTCGGACGCCGCGTACTCCGGCGACATTACGATCGACGGTTCCAGCGTTAAAGGCGTCCACTTCACGGGGGCAAGTACCGCTTCGGGCCAGGTCCAGGCCACCGAGAGCGGCTGGTTCAACGCGGGCGGGGACGTGCTTGTTTCCGGCGGGATGAACATTTCTTCCGGGAAAGTCCTTACATTTAACTCGACGATCCAGGGAACCCCCGGCACCGGCATGGTGACGCTGACCGGAAATAATTCCTCCTCCGCGGGCGCGATCACGATCGACGCGGGCACGGTGAAAGGGGTGATCCCCCAGGGGTCCTCCAGCGACACCTACAAGCCGCTCGGAACCGGAACCGTTACGATCAATCAGAACGGGAAGCTCCTTTGGACGAACACCGCCACCTCCAAGACCGGCGGTGACTCCGGCGGCGACATCACCAACACGATCACGGGCACCGGGACGCTTCGCCTGGAGATCGGCAAGACTTACGGCAACAGTTCCTACGGCCTGAATACGAAACTCTCCGACTTCACCGGCACGCTGGAACTGGCGAATTTCACCCGCCTCTATTGGAACGGTTCGACCACAGAACTGAATAAAGTCGGGACCATCATCGTGGAATCCGGCGCGGAATTATGGCCGGGCGCGACCTTGACATTCGACAGTAATCTCATCCTGAACGGCAACGGCGCGGGTTCCGGCGGTGACGGTTCCGGCCGTGGAGCGATCCGTCTGGACGGCGACTGCACGTTCAACGGCACCGTGACCCTTGCGTCCAATGCGTTGATCGGCCTGGGCAGCGCGCACGATTCGACTTTCGCCAATGGGATCGATTTGGCCGGGCACCAGCTCACATTCCAGAACACGGTCTCGAATAACGGCGGAAACATTTCCATCAAGGGCAACGTGACGGCGGGAACGGTCGTGGACGCCAACACGCAGTTCGTCCTGACCTTCGACGGTTCCAACGCCGGCCAGACCATTGACGCCGCGATCATTCAGAACAACACACACGACGGCCGTGCCATGGTCATTAAAGTGGGTGACGGACTCACGACCTACACGAACGGCGTCATTTCCGGCGCGGGCGACATCACCAAGACCGGAGCCGGCACGCTGCAGATCGGGGCTGCGAACACAAATAACGGAAAATTCACGATCAGCGAAGGAACCGTCGTGGTCCCGGCAGGCGCAGACCAGACGAGTACCACCGCCTCCCGCCAGTACGTCGCGGGTCAGGGAACGCTCGAAGTCGTGGACGGCGCCCGGTTCGTCTGGAACAATCAGTACTCTAATGACTCGATGCTCTTCACCGCCATTTCCGGCGAGGGAACGATTTCCGTCAGCGCGGAGCACAACCGCGGCAACAACTACGGCGGTAACTACGGCCTGAACAATAACACCCTCCAGAACTTCACCGGAACGATCGAACTCAACGCTCACGCCCGCTGGATCGGCAGCAGTTTGGGCAAGACGAGCAAAGTCATTGTTGCGAACGGTGGCATGTTCTGGGCCAACGGCGGAACCCACGCGGAAGAATTTTTCATCAGCGGAAATGGGGCCGGGGCCGGCGGTGACGGTACGGGGCGCGGCGCCATCGGAGTCAGCAATACGTGCACGTTCACCGGAAAAATCACCCTGAACGCCAACGCCGAGTTTGGTGTGCGTGACGCCAATCCGGTCGCGAATATTCAGAGTGAGATCGAAACGAACGGCTACATGCTCTCACTCAGCCAGAACTATAATTCCGGCGGTAAAATCAATCTGACCGGAAACGTTTCAAGTACGGGCGATACGCTCGGGACCCTGAGCTTCACCAACCGCAGCAACGCGTACACGGCCACGATCGGTGACTCCTCCGCGGCGGCTTCGGCCACAACGCAGTCCATCGCGGCCAACGTGGACGTTGCAGCCACCAACCCGACCACCTTCACGTTCCAGCCGGGTGAAAACCGTACGATCGAAATTACGGGCCAGCTCACCGGCAATCACGCCATCACGAAAACCGGCGCCGGAACGCTCAACCTTCTGGGCGGCGCGCCGATTTCCGGAGCGTTTGACGTTCAGGGCGGCACGGTCACAGTCGGCCCGCTTGAGGGAACGGACAACACCTCGTCCGGTATCACGGCCCTGACCGTGACCAACGGCGCGACGGTCAACCTGAACACGCCGAACAAATCGCTTTCGACGCTGACGGTCTCGGACGGAACGGTCAACGCGAATTTCGGTTTCGTGGACTACAATATCGGCCCGTGCATCGCGGCAAACTGCCTGATCACGGTCGGCTCGGCGGACGGCGGCACCGGCTACCTGAAACTCGCCCGGAAAGCCTGCTCTGACCATGGAAATAATGTGACGATCTACGACGGCTCCACGATCGAAATGGCCGGCGGTGACATTTCGTTCGCGAACAGCCACCTCGTGACGTTCGTCGGCGGCGGCTCCATCACATCGGGCGCCAGCAATGCGTACTTTAACTTCCGAGGCAATGGGAACCAGTCCTTTGTGGTCCAGGGGGCGGATGCTCACGCGCTGATCGACTGCAATATCACACTCTACGACGGCGGCTTCGGCTCCGTGAACGTCATTGAAGCCGACAGTTCGCTGAGGATCGCCAAAAACGTGAGCAATGGGATGGCCAATAACATCGGGTTCCATAAAGTCGGTCAAGGGACGCTGATCCTCGAAGGGACGAACCGGTACCCGCGGCTCCAGATCGATGAAGGAACGGTCGAATTTGCCGGGAACGGCTCGCTCGAAACTTCTGCCGCCAGTCTTCCGCTGACCGTCTCCGTAGCGGACGGGGCGAAACTCATCCTCGGAACGAGCGAGAACCTGAGCGATGCCGGGACCTTCACGATGGCTCCGGGCGCCAGCCTGATCGTGAACGCCGAGAACTGGCAGCTTTCGAATCAGGTGAACGAGGCGCTCGTCCCGGGTACACTGCTGGGCGGCTCAGGCACGATCGTCGGCGACCTGACAAAAACCGGCATCACGGTCTCCCCGGGCGATGATTCCGTCGCGACGCTGACAATCAACGGAAATCTGAACCTTTCGGGAAGCAATGTGCTGCTTGACGTCGCAGGTCCAACAAGTTACGACGTACTGAAAATCACCGGCACGTCGGATGTTAGCGACTCGGTTTTCTTTTTCAGTGGAACGCCGGACCAGACGCCGCTCGCCTTTGGTGACACGTTAAAGTTCCTGGAAACTTCCAATTCAACTGACGAGCCGATTTTCCAGGCTTCCAACATCCGATTCGATTATGATGGTGGAATTTTGGGCCTCAAGTATGAGGATGGCGGTTGGATGCTGTTTGCGACGGATGGTGCGAGCGTTCCGGAACCCGGTACGTGGGTTATGCTCCTGCTCGGCCTGACGGGTTTTGCGTTCCTTCGCAGGAAATAAGAAGTAATTAAGGGATTGGTTGGTGTTCGGACGGATCCGGTTCCGTACAGTTTTTCATTTTTTAACAGGCCTGCAATGTTGCGTTTCCAATCATTTTTCCTGATTTTTTTCCTGCTTGTGAGCTGTGCCGGTTTGTGTGTCGCCCGTGATATTTACGTTGATAATGTGTATGGCAACGATGATTTCGCGGGACATTCGCCGAAAGCGATCGATATGAATGGGCCGGTGCGTACGATCAAACACGCTCTGGAAATGGCTCACGCCAGTGACCGCATTATCCTCGCGAACAACCCGGAGCGGCCTTATCGGGAAAGTCTGCTTGTCGGCGGTGAGAGAAACAGCGGAATGCCTGGTTTCCCGTTCCGTATCAAAGGCAATGGCGCGACCATTGACGGAAGTGCCGAGATACCTCCAGAGTACTGGCACGCGGCGGGTCAAAAGGGGATTTTCTACTATCAACCCCGATACATGGAATTCCAGAATCTTTTTTTCCGAGGAAAACCGTGTATCCGGCTGGACACGAAAGAAGTTCATTCGACAGATGATCTGGCCAAACTCGACTGGAAACCAATGCGCTGGGCCCTTTATGACGGTCGGGTCTATTTCCTCCCGAAAGAAGCTCACATGGTCCTTGCTCTTGAACGTCTGCTCCCCCAGGACGATTCAGAAACCGCAAAAATGCGTGCCTATGCAATGACCGCCCCGGAAAAACGTTTTGGGATCACGTTCTTCCACGCTCATCACGTTGATGTGGAAGACCTGGTAATTCAGGGGTTCCAGAACGACGGCGTGAACCTCAGCGATGCGGCCACGTACATTTCACTGAAAAACGTCACGGTCCGGGGAAACGCCCGTTACGGGGTCACCGTGGGAACCGGAAGCTCCGTCTGGCTGAAAGATTGTGTTCTGGGTAATAATCAAATCGCCCAGCTCTACACTGAGGAAGCGGCTATGGCCTCGCTTTTCACCTCGGACCTGATTGCTTACCCGGCGCCAGGCTGGATCGATCAGGGGGGGATGGTTTTCATCGATAAAAAGCAGGTCAAAGGCGGCTTCAGTGAGGTCACGGACTCTGGAATTGAAGACGAAGACGCTTTCTTCTTTGGCGAAAAGGCTGAAGAATCGGAAGTCCAGGAAGAAACCATCGGTGACGATGACGATGACGACGAAAAAGAAGATTCCGGGAACGATCTCTTTGGTGGGGATGATGACGATGATGACTCGGATAATTCTGGCGGCGATGATGACGATGACGACGATTCCGGGAATGACCTTTTCGGCGGTGATGACGATGATGATTCGGACGACGATGAGGATTCCGGCGGCTTCGATATGGATGAGGATTCGGACGACGATAACGGCGACGACGATTCCGGAGACGATGACGACGACTCGGGATTCAGTTTTTAACCCGGCTAAAACCCATTCAAAACACTCAACCGAATATACAGCTCAGCTCCAAAGGAGAATCAATGAAAATAGAAAATCTTGAAGCGTATTGCCTTGATGTTGCCCAGCGTGCGAAAGCGGCTTCGGCGGAACTGGCCTCCGTGACGGGCAAACAGAAAAACGACTGGTTAAACCTCAGCGCTCAAGCGCTGCGTGACCGAATGGACGAAGTTCTCGCTGCGAACGACCAAGACATCGCCAACGCGCCGGGTTTTGGCCTCACGCCCGCGGAGATCGACCGGCTCAAGCTCAACCCGCAACGTGTCGAGGATATTGCGCAGGCTCTGGAGTACATCGCGAAACTTCCCGACCCGGTCGGTGAGATCATTTCGTCCCAGGTCCGTCCGAACGGGTTGGACGTTCAAAAAGTCCGCGTCCCGCTGGGCGTCGTTTTCTTCATCTACGAGTCCCGCCCGAACGTAACGGCGGACGCGGCCGCTCTGTGCGTCAAGAGCTCCAACGCCGTGATCCTCCGCGGCGGCAAAGAGGCGATCCACTCCAGCATGAAGATCGCGGAGATCCTCTCCGCCACGGCTGAGCAGGTCAAAATCCCTCGCGATGCCGTGCAGCTCGTCGCCACGACGGACCACGACGCAGTCGGTCACTTCCTGAAGATGAACCAGTTCATCGACGTGACGATCCCCCGCGGCGGTGAAGGGCTGATCCGGCGCGTGACTTCCGAGGCGACCATGCCGGTCATTAAGCATTTTGCGGGAAACTGCCACGTGTACGTGGACGCTTCGGCCGATCTGGAGAAAAC
>JAFTCU010000203.1 GCA_017454585.1 Thermoguttaceae bacterium
GGCGACCATGGTGCGGCCTTCAAAAACATTGTGGCAGGCGGGTTTCTCGACGTAAACGTCTTTGCCGGCCTGCATCGCCCAGATCGCGGAAAGACCGTGCCAGAAGTTCGGCGTGGCGCTTCCGACGACGTCCAGCTCCGGATCCGCGAACGCGTCGCGCATGTCCGTGATGAGCTTCGGGCGGGAACCCTGACGCTTCTCCACCTGATCGCAGCGGACTTTGCCGATCGCTTCGTCAACTTCCACCAGGTAGGTGATCACCGTGTTCGGATTGTTGATGAAGCCACCGATGTGGGACTGGCCGCGGCCGTTCAGACCGACGACGGCGCAGTTGATTTTGTCATTGGCGGCGACTCCGTCCTGAGCGCGGACGATCATCGGGGAGACCGCTCCGGCAGCCGCGGCGGAGTACAGAGTGGTACGCAGGAAATTACGGCGGGAAAGTTTGCTCATAATCGATTCCTTATTTTAAGTTGAAGGGGAGATGATGAAAATTGATTGATTTGTTTATTATTGCACATTGGGAAACGTTTGTCAAGCGGGGGAAATAATATTTTTTAATGAATTTCCCGAAATCTACCCTTTCAAACTCCAGGCCCGTTTCGCTTCAAACCCTTCATTTAAACACGGATCTTCACGGATTAGATGGATTTCCGCAGATTATTTAAAGAAAAGAGTGGAAGTCTTTCGTGAAAAATCCTTTTAATCCATGAAATCCGTGGAAATCCGTGTTTAAATGAAGGGTCGAACCAGGCCGCGCTTGCACCTTGGGAAAGGACTCAGGGGGTTCAACTATTTCCGCCGGCAAATCATCATGAGGATCAGCAGAGCGCTCTGGAGCAGGACGATCGTTCCGCCGGGCTGGGTCTCCGTCAGGTACGAAATGAAAAGCCCGACGTTCATCGTCACGACCGAGAAAAGGACCGCGAAACAGAGGGTCCGGCGGTAGCTCGTCCGTAGCTGCATCGCCGCGGCGGCCGGAATGACCAGAAGCGAGGAAACGATCAGCGCGCCGACCGTCCGGGCTGCGACGGAGATCGTGATGGCCGTCAGCAGCGTGAACAGCGTGTTGATCGTCCCGACCGGCAGACCCGCCAGCCGCGCCGCCTGTTCGTCGAACGCGATGTAGAAAAGCTCGCGGTAAAAGAGAAGAAAAAGCCCGAAAACGACGACCGAGAGGATCACCACGAGCCGGATCTCGAATGGCGTGGTCGTGATGATGCTCCCGAAGAGGAAGCTCTGGAAATTGGCGGCATTGGTCACGAAACTCGAAAGTACACCCGTCAGGCCGATCCCGATGGAAAGGACCAGCGCGATCGCGATTTCGGCGTACTGGGCGTAACGCTTCCGAAGAAATTCGATCCCGAACGCGGCCAGAACGCAGTAGATCGTCGCGCAGAGCGTCGGATTGTAGCCGAGCAGAAGGCCGAGCGTCACGCCCGCCAGCGACGTATGCGCCAGCGTCTCGCCGATCATCGAAAGCCGTTTCAGGACGACCGTCAGACCGATGCAGGGAATGAGGACCCCCAAAAGCGTTCCGACGAGAAACGCGTTCCGAAGAAAATCGTGCTGGAAAATTTCAGTCAGGGCGTTCATATTAACGGGCGGCGCACAAGCGGCCAGGAATCAAAGGATCGATGAAAAAACGTTTCCATATTATACCACAAAAGGATTTTTTAAAAAGGCCCCCCGGCAAAATATTCACGCGTCACATAAACAGGCTGAAGACCTCGTCGCAATCCATCGTTTGAAAAACGGTCTTGTAGTTAGAAAACGGCTTCATTTCTTCCCTGGTCGCCTCGAGTTTCTTCAGAAAACGCCCGGAATCCTCTTTGGAAAACTCCGGACTTTGGAAATGCCGCGCGGTCTGGTCGTAATACTGGAGCGCCAACTCTTTCCAGAGCAGATCCACGAACGAATGGGAAATGAGCCCTTCGTCAGCCTGCGCCTCCAATCGGGGAAGAATTTTGAGTCCCGGCGCGCTGTTCCCGTTATACGCCTCCCAGAGCGAGTCGAAAAGCTGGACCTTGGGGTCGTCGGGAGCGATTTTCACGCTTCGGTCGATCGAATTCTGGCACTCCTTAGCGTTCTGGTACGGCAAATAAATGACGTAGCACATCAGCGAGAAATCCGGGTTTTCAGGAAACAGAGTTTCCCCCTTTTTTAAGGTTTCCAAAGACCGGGTGTACTGCTCGTTTTGCCAATAACAAGTCGCCAGAGCTTTGAAAAGCAGGGGCTGAGGCGCGTTGGGGAACACCGCCAGGTACTTTTCAAAGTCCTCGATCGCCTGCGGGACGGAGCCAAGCCCACAGTACGCGAAACCACGAAGGGCATGGATCCCGACATTATCATTGATTTCGATGCCGCGGTTGAAATCGTCGAGGGCTTTTTGAAATTCACCGGCCCTCAAAAAAGCCAGTCCACGCAGGAAAACCGTGTTGTAATCGTTCGGGTTGAACCCAAGCGCCTTTTCAAAATATTGCCACTGTTTGGGGCTCTGAGGGTTTTGCATTCCTTCAACGACCGCCAGCCTGCACCAGTCGTTGCATCGCGGCGAATTCAGCTCAAGGCACGCTTTTTCCAGATAGGCGTAAGATTTTGAGTATTTCCGCCGCATGAAGAAGATCCAGCCGGTGTAAGCGTGGAGTTCCATGTTCTCCGGGTAGCTTAAACACAAGACCTCCAATTGCCAGCTCAGCCGGTCCAGCGTCCCGGAAACGTCGGCGCCGTCCTGCGCCCGGAACTTGGTCAGCGTCCCCTGTAAGGGTTCCGACGTTGGAATATTGTTGAAAATTTCGGCGTAAAGATCTTCGTCCGACACCGATGGGTCGATATTCAGCCCGTCTTTTGCCTGCAGCGAAGCCTGCAAAAGGACCAACAGAACGCACGCTTTCAGCAGGATTTTCATGGGATTTCCTTTCTTCTGAAAGCCAAAACTTCAATCCGTCTTTTCATGGGAGCAGTCCAGATGGCGCGCGTGGCAGCAGCCGGCGTGGTGTTCGCACGCGTCACAAGACTGGTCGAGTGCCTCGAAATGCTCGCAGCGGTTTTTGTGGTCGTGGTGGTGATGGTGGATCAGCTCGTGCTGGAGCTGGGAAGGTTCCACCTCGGCGAGGTTTCCGTCCTCGATGCAGAAAATATGCTTCGCGTAGTTGGAGGCGTGGACCAGGTCGTGTGTCACCATCAGGATCGTGAGTTTCAGCTCGTGATTGAGCCGGTCCAGAAGCTCGTAAAGAGCGTGGGCGTTTTGAACGTCGATCCCCGTCGTCGGCTCGTCGAGGATCAGAAGCTCCGGCCGGTTCGCAAGTGCCCGGGCGATGAGGATCCGCTGGAGCTGACCGCCGGAAAGCTCGCCGAGGCGCGCCGTGCGGAACGCTTCCA
>JAFTCU010000204.1 GCA_017454585.1 Thermoguttaceae bacterium
GCCCTGATGGTGCTCGGAAATTGCAGACAGTAAATCGATTTCATTCGTTTTGAATATTGAATATTTGGACTGAAAAAATGATTAAGACGAATCGCATTTTAGCCGTTTTGATTCTGGTTTCCTTCGCGATCGGCGCCGCAGCAAGCGGGCAAGTGACGATCGACGCGGATCATCCGTTGGCGATCACGCCGTCAACGCTTCCTTCAGGAACCGTGACGTTTGACAGCGGAAAGCTCACGGTCTCGGGCGGCGAAACAACGCTCCCCAACGCGGTGATCGTAGGCGGAACTAACGAGATCACAACAACTTCCCGACTGATCCTGACCGGGGCGATTACGGGCAGCGGCTCCATCACGAAGACCGGCGGCGAGCAGCTCCACTTCTTCGGCGACGCTTCTGAGTTTTCCGGCAAGGTGACGATTTCGTCCAGCTGGATCAATTTCCGTACTCCCCTGGGCGCGAGTCCGAAAGCCACGTATGAATTGGGAACGTCAAATTCCGGCTTTGTATTCTCGACCACCAACAGCGACTATACCTTCCAGCTGGGGATGATCACCTCCACAAACACGAATGCGATCATACGAGTCAGCACCGGAATGCCGAGAGACGCGACGCTTCAGGTCGGCGGCGAGGACATGACCGGGACCTACACGGGGTCTTTCTCGGATGACGGGGGCAAGAAGATCAACCTCGAAAAGGTCGGCTCCGGCACGTGGACCATTTCGAAAGCGCAGAGCTTCACCGGCACCACGACCCTGAAGGCCGGTACGCTGGTCATTCAGAATAATTACACCTCCCCGATCACGGTCGAGGCGGGAGACCTCCAGCTGGGCAACGCCTCGGCGAACTCCACGATCTCGAGCGTCACGCTCAAGGGTGGGACCACGTCCTTGAGTTCCGGCTCGAAGGCCGTGACGATCAGCCAGCTCAACTTCGCAGGCGGAAAGATTTCCGGCTCCAACTTCGTGCTGGGCGGCGTCGATTTTGCCGCGGGGACGAGTTCCACCATTCAGCTCACCGGGACGATCAACGTCACCGGCCCGATCACCGGCTCGGGGACCTTCACTTACGAAGCGAATAACTCCGCAAATAATCAGCTCCACTTCTCCGGCAGCGCAAACACAGAAGGGAACGTTTTCAAGGGGACCATCATCGCCAATAAAGGCGGCTACGTCGCGTTCCGCACGCCGGACTCGACCAGCGCCTCGGCCAAATACCAGTCCACCAACGGCGGGAATTTCGTATTCCTGGCCTCGGGCGACACCGCGACGTTCAAGTTCGGCGAGCTTTCCTCCACGGGGGGCTGCGAGGTGCGTACGCTCAACGCCAACACCTGCCCGAACATCACGCTGGAAGTCGGCGGACTGAACACGGACGCGGAATTCAAAGGGCTTATCAAGGACAATCCGAACAGTTCTGCCAACAAACCCACAGAGGGGATCAAAGAGCAGATCGCCCTGACGAAAGTCGGCACCGGCACGTGGACCATTACGGCCAATCAGGATTTCACCGGCCCGACCAACGTGAATGGCGGAACGCTCACCATTAACGGGAATTACAAATCCCCGGTTGACGTGAATAACGGCGGGACCCTGGCCGGTACCGGCAATTTCCAGGATGGGGTGGAAGTCAAAATCAACGAGGGCGGGACCCTCAAACGGAGCATGGGCCAGTCCGTGATCCTCAACGGCGGAACCTACGCCGGAACCGATTTCGTGCTTCAGGACGTTGAAGTGGCCGATGGCGTGACCTCTTACGTGACCCCGAGCGGGAAACTCTACATTCGCGGGAGTCTCTCCGGGACCGGGACGCTCAGTACCAATGCAAGGGGATCCAATGCAAATCAGCTTTGGCTCGAAGGCGACAATACGGACTTTGAAGGAACCATCATTTCCGACCGGAATGCCTACGTCGGTCTGAAAGGCGGTGCGTCCACAAGCCCGCTGGCCAGGTACCAGGTCTCAAACGCCGGGACCGCGCAGGACAGCTGCGGGGGATTCTGCTTCGTTTCCACGGCAGATGATTCAGGGATTTACGAGATGGGCGAGCTTTCCGGAAACGGTGAATTCCGTGCGGGAGCCGCAAACGTGAAAAACGACATTACGCTGAAGGTGGGAAAAGCCACCCCCGCGGGTGAAAACGCAACGTTCTCAGGCTGGCTCTACGGCAGCAGAGTCGGCAGCAGTGGACTCGTTCTTTCTGTCGTGAAAGAGGGCGCAGGCTCCTGGACCCTCACCGGGACTGACTCCTTCACGGGAACGACGACCGTTTCCGAAGGGAAACTGATCATCGGTTCGACCGGTTCTGTAACCTCCGGCCAAGCGGTAACCGTAGCGAGCGGCGCGGAACTCACAGTCAACGGCCTGCTCACTGCGCCGGGCGGAATCACGCTTGAGGATGGCGCCATTTTGAGCGGTGTAGGGACGATCAACGCCCCCATCACTTTAACGGGTAGTTCGTCCTATTTGATTGATTTGAACGACGACTTGATTCGGTCGAGCGTTCTGGACGGAGACATTCTGGAAATTACTGGTGACATTTCCGGCCCACTGACGCTTGATTTGATTGGAGACGAAACGGCTACCCAGGAGATCCAGGCGGCATTGGAGGACCAGGATAAACTTGACTTGCTGAAAATCCTCACCAGTGAAGAACTGATTGCCACATTGAACAATTTGAGCACCGGCGATTTTTCCCTTTTGACGACCCCGATCGACAATGGATACCTGTTGAGCCTTACCAATGCGGAGTCTCCCGCCAACGTGCCGGAACCTGCGACGTGGGTTTTGCTCCTGATGGGAGTATTGGGAACGGCCTCCGTCTCCCGGCTGAAGGGACACCGGGCCTCCCAAAACTGAAATGGACCAAGCGTTTTTACGAGTTAAACTTTAAGGCTTCATCACGATCGTGGGAAGCCTTTCCTTTATTTTCTCACACAAAACTGTACCCGATGCCTTTCCTTTCCCAGAACACAGACCTCCGTCAGACCACCTCGACGCAGCAGATTCAACAAATGCGTCAGATTCAGGCCATGACGATTTTGCAGCTTCAGCGCCAGGACCTTGAAACGTTCCTTGAGCAGAAGTACGAGGAAAATCCGTGTCTGGAGATCAAGGAAAACACATCAGAACCACCGGACATCTCGGAGAAGCGGGAAGAACGGCGGGACGAGGATTCGGACCGCTTCGCCCGTCTGGATGAAATGCGGGATGATATTTCGTACTACGATGAACAATATGGCCGCCCGTCGCGTTCTGCGCAGGAGGAAAGCAGCGACAGACATCAGGAATTCATAGAGAATATCCCGACCAATTTGCAGACTCTTCCCGAGTTTCTGCACGAACAGCTCTCCATTTTACCGCTGACAGAATCGCAAATTCAGGATGTGGACCGGGTGATTTATGCGTTGGATGCACAGGGGTTTCTGGTCACGCCGATCGAGGACCTTTTCGGTCTGGAACCGGATGGGCTGGAACGTGGGAAGGCTGCGCTGAAAATCGTAAAGTCATTGGAACCAACAGGTGTGGGGGCGCAAAATCTGAAAGAGTGCCTTCTCCTCCAGATCGACGCGAAGCTGAAGCAGTTGGAATCGGATTCCGACGGTGAGCGTGATGAAGATGAGGAGGAGGAAATTCCCGACTACGCCGCCATGCGGATCCTGCTCACGCGGTACTCCAAAGATTTGGAGTCGAACCGGCTTCCTAAAATCGCGGCTGAAACAGGGTGGGGCGTCGAAAAAATTTACAAAGTTCTGCGCCAGATGAAGCGCTTGAACCCCAACCCGGGCAGGGATTTCAGCCCTCGTGGGACAGCTGTCAAACCGGACCTTTACTGCGCGAAAAATGAAAAAGGCGAGTGGTACGTGACCCTCGACGAGCACGGACTGCCGGAGTTTACTATCAATACGCACTTCGGAAAACGCTGCACAACAGACTCGGAACGCGAATTCGTCCACAAAAAACTTAACGCGGCCCGGTGGCTTCTGGATGCTCTCGAGCAGCGGCGTGAAACGCTTCTCGCCGTTGGAAATGCGCTGGTTCAGGCCCAGTCGGAATTCCTCGAAAAAGGCCCGCAGTTTCTCAAGCCTTTGACGGAAAAACAAATCGCCGAGACGATTGGCTGTCATCCCTCAACGGTAAGCCGGGCGGTAAAGGAAAAATGGATACAGACGCCGCGCGGTCTGTTCCCGCTTTCCGACTTTTTCAGCGCGAGTGTGGCGCCGTCCCAGACACAAGCCCAGACCGAGGACGACGGAACGGAGAATGAAAGCGTTTCCCGCGATGCGGTCCAGCATCAGCTTTTGGCTTTGATCGATAAAGAGGACAAACAGAATCCTCTTTCCGATGACCAGCTCGCATCAATGCTTAATGTTGCGCGTACAACGATCAATAAATACCGGAAGGAACTGAATATCCCCAGCTCCAGAAGGCGCAAGATTTACACCTGATCCTAACCTTTATTACCTGACATTTAACATAAAATCCCATGACTAACGAAAACGTTCTCGTCATTCCGACTTCCTTTTTTCATCAGCTTGGCTACTTCCAGGGGTTTACCTCGGACGTTGAGCGCTACATCCCCCAGATACTCGACGAATCGGTCGTTCGTTTCCGTTTCAGGCCGATTACGGAGGTGGATCCGTCATTCAAACAGCTGATCCCGTACATGCTCTTCCGCTGGATCTCGCCGGAGGGAAAGACCATGATTTTCCGCTATACGCGAGGCTCGGGAATGGGCGAGGGGCGGCTCCATCTCAAGCACAGCGTCGGGGTCGGCGGCCATCTTTCCGACGTGGACTGTGCCGGGGCCAAGAACAATTCCGCCGTTTACCACACGGGAATGATGCGCGAGCGCGGCGAGGAAGTGCGGATCGAGACGGAGATCCTCAAGGAGACCATCGTCGGTCTGATCTATGACGATTCGAACGACGTCGGAAAGGTCCACCTTGGCGTGGTACACATGATCGACGTCGCGGAACCAAAGGTTTTTCCGAATGAAGACGAAGTTTTGGAGACGGGCTTCTACCCGGTCGAAGAGCTTCTGAAAGACCTGGACGGCTACGAATCGTGGTCTGTTCTGACGCTCACGGCTTTGTTTAAGTGACGATTTCGGCGTAGTCAAATGGAAGGCGGTAATGGAGCGCGAAGCGCGGAATTACGCATCGGGTCCGCGGCAATTTCACC
>JAFTCU010000205.1 GCA_017454585.1 Thermoguttaceae bacterium
CTAAGGAAATTAGGACTTCTGACCGAGAGGTGAGAAGAAACAGAAGTATGGAGGCCCCTTGTTGAGGCGGATTGAAAAATTCATCTTTTGTATAATGAAAGCCTTGAGGTTGAATGGCCCCAAGGCTTTTTTTGTGGGGATGACACTTTCAGCGTCATCATAATGACGATCAGTGGGCTTTTGCTTGCTATTTGCCTAAAATATATTCGAATTTTTGAGAAGATTGTCCCCCTTGAAATTATTCTTGTGTTATGGTAAAATATAATTGTCAAAAATTTAAAATCGAATGATTGACAAATACAAATTGGATTCGAGTAAATAACGACCCGATGAAGCTGGTTTTGTAGAGATTCGTTTGTCAGGCGAAGTATTTCTGTCTGTTGATCTCATTCATTCGATATGGCATTTTTATGTATTCAACTTGAGGAGGTTTTGATGAATATAAATTGTCCGAAATGTAAATCTTCAATCAAGATTGATCTTCACACCAATACCGACAAAATAAAATGTCCTCTTTGTAATGCAATATTCTCTATTAAATCACCTTTGGGTACTACTTCGAATGACCTTGCAGAATCGGAAAGAACAAATACCGAACATCGCCATTATGGAATTGTACAATTTATATGTATTGGATTGTGCTGTTTTGTTGTGCTACTCTTTCTTTTTATTTTACTTCAGGCAATGTCAAAACAGACAATGAAGAAAAACATGAAGTTAGAACAAATAGAATTAGAGTCGCAAATACAAACATTGTCAAATACGATTTCTGAAATTCAAAAAGATAAAAAAAAGAAGGAAAAAATTATTACGGATTTAGAGAATGAGAAAAACAATTTTGAAAGTAATATTAAGAATTTGCAATCTGAGATTTCAGATTTTCAAGAAGATATAAAGGAAAATAATGACAAATTAATTAAGTCAGAACAAAAGAACGAGGAACAGTTACAAGAAAATATAGAGTTAAAAGGAAAAATCGAGGACTTAAATAATACAATAAAGGACTTAAATAAAACAATAAAAGAATTGAAAACAAGTGCAAAATATTTAAAATCAAAAGCAATTAAAGCTTTTGAGGATGGATATACATTGGAAGCTAGAAACATTTTTCAGAACATTTTTGAGCTTCACCCTGAATGCCAAAGGCAAGATGAATATATTAAAACATACAAAAGAATTTGTGATAAAATAGCAGAAGATGTTCATAAAAGAGATACTGAAATTGCAGCACACAATGCAAAACTTATGAAGAATATTAGAGAAGAATATGATAAAATGACTGAAAAAACGTTTTATTATCCGACTCGAAATTGTTTTTATGTAACAGGTGGAGTTCAATATTTACTGGAACCATATATGGGAATGACCAGTTCAAATAGATGTTTTTTGCAGTTGAAAATAGCTTATATAGATAGCCGAGGATTTGAAACAAGAGATTGGATTTTTTTAGAGAAAATTCAATTGAAAGGAGATAATGGGAGTAATATTGTTATAGAAACTAAAATATGGGACACTGATAATGATGTAAAAATGGGGTATTTGAAGGAAAGCACAGATCAACCAATTACTGGTTTGGTTGATAGTTTTACGAGTCTAATACAAGCTCGAACCGTGAGTGTTAGATTTTATGGGAAAAATTCTAATAATGATTTTGACATGACAAAGGAGCAATTATTGGCATTAGAAGATATTTTAAGATTGTATTATGAAAAGAGCAAATGATTTAATGGATACCCTTGTATTAAAATGTTAAAGAATGAGTGACGAATAAAGCATAGGGGAGTGGATTGAAATACTCATCTTTTGTATAATGGAAGCCTTGAGGTTGAATGACCCCAAGGCTTTTTTTACGGGGACGACGCATTTTGCGTCGTCTCTAATTCATAATTCTAAATTCTTACTTCAAAATTAAAAGACGACGCTGGAAGCGTCGTCCCCGCAGAGGTTGGTTTTTGAGACGACGCTGGAAGCGTCGTCCCCATACAGATCAATCATCCTGCCGTCTTTTTCTTTTTTGTGTCCGCTCTTTGCGTTCTTCCCTCACGTGTTTTTTCCATTCGTCAACCTGAAATTTAGCGTCTTTTTTCGAGAGTTCATTCGTTTTCAGGGAGTTGAGCTGGCCTTCGTGGTCTTCAAGCACGATCCCACCTTTTACGACCGAGTCGAATTTGGCCCAGAGCTTCGTTCCGTCGGCGAGTTCCCATTCCCGGTAGCCCACAGACTTTAGCGCCTTCCGCTGATTCTCGTCAAAAAGCGCATCGCCACGGCGTTCTTCCAGCGTTTTTTTCGGCACGAACTTCAAAACATGGATCCCCTCGATCACATCGGTGCAAATGACGGGGCTGGCCAGAACGATGTATTCGTCCACGAACAGGTTTTGGGTCGGGTAGTCGGTCAGATAAAACGTTTCTTCCGTGTCAAAACGGATCAGGCACCGATTGCTGTCGAGGATCTGAAGGATCTGCGCGCGGTACCTCGGCATCCAATATTCGTTCCCAAGTTGGACATCATCAGTCCTGTCGCTGTAATTAATGGCGGCGTCTGCGGGGACGTTATTATCGTAAAACCCGATTTTGGCCGCTTTGATCCAGTTGCTCTTTTCGAGTGCTTCGTAGTAGATTTGCCGCTGGTGAATATAAACTTCTTCCACGCTCCCTTTGTGAATGGCCGGAAGCTGGCCGAAACTGAAAGAAAGAGACAGAAAAACGCCAGCCAAAAATGCAGCGATCTGGAAAACAAAACGGTTTTTCATAAGAACCTCCCGATTCTTTGAATTAATCCAGGTTTCTCGCAGAGTTTCCCGGTCCCTTGCCGATCGTCCTTCCGATGGAGAGGATCTTCTCTTTCAGCGCGCGGTCAAATTGCTCGGCGGCTTCGGCGGTCGTGGCTTTGGACGGATAAATCTCGTACAGGCGGCGGTATTTGGCCGGCGTGACGTTCGGCATGATCACGTTTGCGCCACGGGTCAGGCCGTTTCGATGGCCCTGCGCACGGTCGATGCACGCCAGCGCGGTCGTGGCGGGAATGTTCGCTTTCGGGCAGACCAGTCGTGTGAGGGCCACCGTTTTGAGCGTTGTCAGCTCGTCGTTCGGGACCTGTTCCGGCTGCGGCTCCTGGTCTTGCTGTGCGAGAAATTCCTGCCCAAGCGGCGTTTCCGGATGCGGCAAAAACGGGCCGACCCCGATCATATCGAGATCGAGCGTGCTGAACATTTCAATGTCGTTGGCCAGATCGTCCCACGTTTGACCTGGGACGCCGACCATGACACCGCTCCCGATTTCGAAGCCCGCCTCGCGCAGTTTGCGAAGCGCCAGCAGCCGCGTCTCCAGACCGGGATGGCCCGGGTGCAGCTTCCGGAACAGTTCCGGGTTGGACGTCTCAAAGCGGATCAGGTAGCGATTCGCGCCCGCCTCGGCCCAGTCACAGTAGGCCTGATAATCGTTGGCCGGCCGTTCTCCCAGGCTCAGGGTGATGGCCTGCGAGGAAATCTTGCGTATCTCGCGAATGACCTCCGTCACCCACTCGTCCGGCATTGCGGCAGGAGTTTCACCAGACTGAAGGACGATCGTGCCATAACCGAAGCGCTGTGCGAGGCGGACGCTTTCCAATATCTCCTCGATGGTCATTTTGTAACGGTGAACATTAGGGTTTTTGACCCGGATCCCGCAGTAAGTACACTGAGCCGTGCAAAGGTTCGAGACTTCGATCAGTCCGCGCAGATGAATGGCATCGCCTACGTTTGCCCGACGAATGGCATCCGCCTCAGTCCAGAGTGGTTCCAGATCCGAGCCGGAAGCGCGGAGAAAAGTTAAGATTTCGTGATGATTCATTACTCGTTTAAATAAATTTTCCGGGCACGTACCCACTGCGCTGCATATTCTTCTCGTGGCGGAGTTTCATCCGTTCAACCACTCCTGTATCGCTTGGAGCGGTTTCCAGAACTTTTTTCAGTGCGGCCGGAATCAGGTTTCGCACTTCCTCACTGCGCAGGTTCGGGTCGTCCTGCATACGAATCAACTCGTATTTGTCGTACATCTCGCGCAGGTCGGTCGCGAAGAGGTCCTCATCGAGAATGTCGCGGAACCGCTCGTCCTCGGTGATGGTTTTCTCCCAGATTTTGAAGGCTTGATCGTAGTTTTCCACGGCCTGGCGCAGTTCATTGTTTTCGTAGAGTTTATCGCCTTCGTACACAAGTTTCCGCGCCTCGATGATCTCAGGGATCTTTTCCAGTTCACCGCGGAGATTCCAATAGACGTAATTCACGATCAGTCGGTAACGTCGGACCAGTTTCGCCTGATTGCTGGCAGCGTCGAGTTGCTTGGCAAGCCGCAGACCTTCTTTGCGCTTTTCCATTGGAAGATTCTGAGCCCACTCCTCGTTCGAGACACGAATTTTTTCTTCGGCTTCACTGGCGAGGTTCTGTTCGTCCGCTGTCCGGAATTCCATTGGTTTATTCAGAGCCTTGAGCTCGGCATCCGATAGGAATTTACGTTTCTTTTCGTTCACGAGTGCTTCGTATTTTCCCGGGCTCAGCGCATTCAATTCCTCCCGCTTCGACGCTTCGAGCGCTTCCATTTCTTCCTGTTCGATGAGCTTCATCGGCTCGCCAAATGCCGAGTCAAGAGAGAGTTTCCCGAAGGCGATCCATTCCGCATTGAACTGGTTCCAGGCGTTCTGTGCGCTTTCAGAGGAACCTCCGCCGGAAAGGTTATTCGCGTAAACGAAATTGCCGAGCTGCTCCAGATTATCGGCATAATACGCCTGCGCAAGCGGAGCGTAAGAGTAGAAAAGTGTCGGACTGATCGTCTGGAGGTCCACGCCTTTGTCATCGTGCAGGGATTCGGTATGCTTGTACCACCATTTCCCGACAAGCCAGCTGTCGCGTTTGCTCGTTTCAAAGCCGGGAACATCCTGAATGTCCGGGTCGTTTTTGTAGAACTCATGGAAATAAACGTGTTCGTCGGACTTGCCCATTTTCTGTGAGGTGGTCCACCCGACGTCCCAAGAAACACGAATCGAGAGCGGGTTGTACTGCGTACCGCGTTCAAGGAAACGGATCCCCTTCATGACCCAGAAATAACGATCGTGGTAATTGTCCTGCTCGACCGAGACATTGTAGGCGAGATTCCAGCCCTGGAAACGCCAGACAGTTTCGAGGTGCGGGTTCAGGACGATGAGTTGATTCAGTGTGGCCGCGAGCTGGGTCCACTCCTTTTTTTTCTTGTACTCATCCGCCTTGAGCCAGAGCATCATTTGCACGATGCCGTCCATTCCGAACGTGCCAAGTTTCATCGTCTCGGCGGCCATGTTGATCTCGCCGAGGTCCTTGATGTCAACGACGGAGGTACGCTGATTTTCGAGAAATCCGCCTACAGAATTCTCGGACGCTGGTTGGCTCAGCCAGTAAATCGGAAAAATGAGGACGATGATGAACCCGAGGTAAATCATCTTGTTACGGAACGGACGAGTATGAACAGTTTGAGGAGCAGGCATTTGTTCAGTGTGGAGTGTGAAGAGTTAAGAGTGGAGTGGATGAAAGATTTCTTGCGGGCAAAATCCTAAAAGGGAGCACGAAATTTCTCATCTCTGGTTTCTGTTTAATTAATTATCCCAATTTTTGACGTCTTTGTCAAGGGTCCCACTCTGGTTTCAGGTAAAAAAAACAAAAATTTCTAATTTATTTTGCCAATTTTGACAAATTTTGACATTTTGCCAATATTGCTATTGACATTACAGGTAAAATAGGTATAATCGGTGTTATTAGAAAGAAAGGGAAAGCCGATGTGGCTGGAACTCTCTAACAAATATCGGATTTACACCACTACGGTATAATAGGAAGGATTTTTAAAATGGCCGTAATGAAAACTGTTTACACGACTGGTGAGGCTGCGAAGATTTGCAAAGTGAGCCAGCAAACCATAATTCGTTGCTTCGACACTGGACAGCTGAAAGGATTCCGCGTTCCGGGCAGTCGTTTCCGTCGCATTCCGCGTGATAAATTGATTGAATTCATGCGTGAAAACAGCATTCCGACGGATGCGCTGGAAAGCCAGTTGCGCAAAATTCTCATCGTGGACGACGATGTTGAAATCGTTACGCTCATTCAGGATATGCTGGAGCGGGATGGCCGTTTTGAAGTTCGCGCGGCTAATAACGGGTTTGACGCGGGTATGATGGTGAAAGAATATCATCCGGATCTGATCGTTCTGGATGTGATGCTTCCCGATATTAACGGAAAAGAAGTCTGTCAGCGTGTTCGCAACGACAAGACGATGGACGATGTACGTATCATCTGCATTTCAGGAATGGTCGAAGAGAACCGTATCCAGGATCTGCGCAATAGTGGGGCAGATGAATTCCTGGCCAAACCGTTCGACGTGGATGTTCTTCAGAAGAATATTTGTCACCTGCTTGAAATGGAAGCCAGCCGCTGATTTCAGCGTTGGTTTCTCAAGGAGTCGAAGTCCGGGCTTTGACTCCTTTTTTGTTTCCCGACGAGTGAATCATGGGCCCAACCGATTACAAATCACTTTCACCTGAACTTCTGGCGGAGTTTTCCGCCGGAGCAGGGCATGACCTGAATAATCCGCTCGCGGCAATCAGCGGACGTGTGCAGATGATGCTTCGTGAGGAGTCCGACCCGGCCAAAAGGGCAGATCTGGCCATCATTTTAACTCAGGTGAAACGTGCGCAGGAAATGATCGCCGATTTGAGGCTGACCTCCCGCCCGCCGAAACCTCAGAGATCGGAAATCCTGTTCAAAGACTTTCTTGAAAACCTTCGGCAGAGCTGGGCTGATGCGTTTCGGGAACAAAATGTAGAGTTTCTGGTCAACGGACCGGCAGACCTCTATATTAATGCGGACGAAACGCAAATGATGGTTCTTTTCCGTGCGTTGATAAAAAACGCGCTCCGGGCTTTGGGGGGAGCGGGTTTTATTCGCATCGCGTGGGAGGTTCCGAGTGAGGGCAGGGTGAAGATACTCGTTTCAGATTCGGGCCCCGGGATCCCGCAGGAGATTCGGCCACTGATTTTCGATCCGTATTTTTCGTCGTACCAGTCTGGGCGCGGGTTGGGGTTTGGACTTACCAAAGCGCGAATTATAGCGCAGATGCACGGTGGTGACGTGACGTTGGATGAATCGGCGCGTGAAACTACGTTTGTAGTGGAGCTGGGGTATTCATCTGGAAGTGGATCCATTCCATCACCATAGTTTTTCCTGATAAAATTCGTATTTCTCTGGCCTTTTAATAAAATTTAACTTTTTTTCTGAATATTCTTCTAAAATCTTTGACAAATCTTTTTTAGTATGGTATAATATAATCAGAAAGTGTAATTTTAACGATTATTTTGTTTTTTTGGCCAAATCTTTCCGCAGGTTTGAAGAGGTAACATCATGAAACAAAAATTTAATTGGGAAATCAGGACGATCGGAGCCGTTATTGGTGCTTCACTCATGGGTTTTATGGTGCAAAGCGTTCCGGCGCAAATGTCTTGCGGCTGCTGTGGTCCGGAGTGCTCATATACTCCGCCGACCTACAAAGTGGTTTGTGAAACCGTTTACGACGAGCAGAAGGTCGTGACGTACAAGCCGGTTTGGGAAACGGAAGTACGTACGAGGCCGGTGACGGTCCAAAAGCAGGTCGCGGAAACGCAAATGCGGGAGGAACACTATACCGTTCGGATTCCAGTGACGGAAACCCGGTTCCAGGAAAAGAGTCAGGAAATCACTCGAATGGTTCCGGAAACCTGTGAGCGTGAGGAAATTTCGTACTGCCTGAAACCGGTTCAAAAGACCATTGAAAAGGAACAGGTCAGCATCGTGAAGAAGCCGGTCTGCGAAACGTCGATGGAAACCCGGACGCGCACGATCAACGAACAGGTGACCTCTTACGAAACGAAGTACGTGGATCAGGGAGCCTATACGGATCAGCTCGTTCTGAAGCCGAACCGGGGTATTTTCGGGAAAAAACTTTCTTTCCAGGAAGCTAAGGCGGTTACGAACGAACAAACCGGTGAAGTGTGCAAACAGAGGGCCGGTCTGTACTGGACCGATTCCAACAAAGGAAAATATGAAGTTCAGAAAATCTGGGTCCCGAACCCGCAGCCGGTTCAGGTCCCGCGTACTTATACTGTGCCCAAACAGGTCTGTGAACAGGTTCCGGTCACGACTACCCGTATGGTGGAAGAGCGTGTTGTGACGAAAGTCCCGGTCACGGTCACGGAGATGGTTCGTGAACAGGTCGTGAAGAAAGTCCCCGTTACGACGATGAAAGAAGTTAAAGAAGTCGTCGTAAAGAAGGAACCGGTCCAGGTGCAGACGTGGAAGGAAGAAGACCGCGTGCGTCAGGTTCCTTACACAACGTGGAAAACGGTGAACGAGTGCTCGAACGAAACGTACGAAGTGAAAGTCTGCAAAATGATTGCGGAAGAAAAAACGGTTCGCGTGCCGCGTGTCGTGACCCGATACGTGCCGATCGATTCCTGCGGGAATGAGATCATAACCAGTACGGTCACTCCAACCGTACCGACGCTTGCACAGCCGACACCGGCTCCTGTGGCCGAAGCTCCTAAAGTGGAACCCTCTGCCACGTCAGCGCTTCCCGCACCTGAACTTTCTGCCGAGGAACAGAAAACTTTCGCGGAAAAACGTTCCATCGTTGAGGAACCGACCGTTGAGGCCAAACCGGCTGAAGCCCCCGCAAATACTGCGGCTCCAGCTACTCCGGAACCCAAAGAGATCCCGGCGGCTCCGGCCGTGACGACTCCCACGGAAGAACTTCCAACGGCCACTTCACCGCAAGTTCTTCCGCCGCTGAAGTAAAAAGGGGCTGACCGCGGTTTCTTCCGCAGGAAAGACCATCAAAGGAAGTACAAAAACGGAATCAGGAACCCCGCGGAAATTACCGTGCCGTCGTCCTGATTCCGTGTTTTCCCATTAATCCCCACTGGTCAAAGAAATCATGTCTGACTCTTCCGGTCCACTTCAACCTCGTTCGAGCCAGTTTCTGAACGGAAAAACCGTCCGGATATTTGGCCCACTTCAGAGCATGACGCAGCGAGAGGCCGCAAAGCTGATTTGCGAGCACGGAGGAGAGATTCTGCCCACTACCGGCCCTTCCGGGTCGATTCCCGCGGATTGGATCATCATTGGTGAAAATCAGGACGTTTTTACGGATACGCTTTCGAGGGAAACTCCCGAGTGGCTGACGGATCAGCTTCGGGAGGATATTGAATGCGGCCTGACACACATTGCGACAGAAACGCAGCTTCTTCAGCGTCTTTTCCCGAGTGACGACCAATCCAAAGACCTGACGGCCCTCTATACGCCGATGATGCTCGCGGAGCTTCTTCACGTGACCGTTTCGGACGTCCGGCGGTGGTATCAGCGTGGTTTGATTGCACCGGTACGGGTCATTCAGCGCCTTCCGTATTTCAATCTTGAGGAAGTTTTCTCCGCGCGCCGTCTTTCGCTCCTTCTTCAAAATGGGGTCAAGCATCCGTCGATTGAGAAAAAAATGCGTGCTATAAGGAAACTCAATCCGACCATTCTGCCGATGCTTGCCGGGAACGATTTGGTGATCCAGGGGAAAAACGTTTTTCTGCGCCAGAATGATCGGCTCCTGGAATCGTCGGGGCAGATGGTTCTTGATTTCGACACGTTGGACGACGAAACCCCGGAAACTTTCGATCAGCAGGCTTTTGCTCAGATCCCTGGTCGGGTGGAAGATTTTACCCGATTCGACTCGGAAAAATGGCGCGACCAGCTTTTCCCCGGTGATGATTGGGAGGATTCCGAGGAAACCACCGAAGATGATACTTCGGGGAAAAACTCTCTCTGGACGAAATCGTCGGCTATTTTGGATCAGCTGAATGAACGCGAGGAAGAGCGTATTTCCCTTGAACGGATGCGTTCAGAAGCCTTCGCGCTGGAAGAGGCGGGTAAACTTGCCGAGGCGGAGGAAATGTGGCGGAACGTCCTTCTGGCGGCTGGGGCCAACGCGGAGGATGCTTTCCAGCTTGGCGATTTGCTTTTGCGTGAGAATCATCTTGAGGCGGCACGTGAACGCTTTTCCATGGCCATTGAGATGGAGGAAGATTTTGTTGAGGCGCGGGCAAGTCTTGGCTGTGTACTGGGAGAATTGGGAGAGATCCAGCTTGCGATCGCTGCGCTTCAGGGGGCGATTGCCTGTCATCCCGATTACGCTGAGGCGTATTACCACCTCGCCAGATTTCTGGAACTGGATGGTCAGAAAGAAAAAGCGTGTGAGTGCTACAAAAAATTCCTGAACCTTGTGAAGGACAAAGAATCGTTTTGGGGGAAAGAAGCCAGTAAACGGGTGGAAGAACTGGAAAACCATTAAAACCCCTAAAAAACGGAACTTCAGAACTCGCCATCTTTTTGTAACCGTTGCAATCATCATTTTGATAAAACATTGAACGGCTAAACTTTATGAACCGATAGTCTGAAAGAGGTAATAGTGGATTCGCCCGCCGCGCGTCCGAAAAATCATCATTAAGAGGTCTTTAAGATGTTTTCACCGATAAATCGTACTCATAAGTTTACAGCTTTCCTGCTCTTTTTCGTGGTTTTCACCGCAGGTTTGTTTAACGCTTCAGTTTCCCACGCTCAGGGTGTTTGGAAGGGGTACATCATTCCGCAGGCGTATGCGAACAGTCAGGGGCTGGAACGCCAGTGGATCGCGAAGACGGATTTCAACCCGTACACGAGGGCGGCGGAACACCTTCATGGAATGATTTTTGACCGTGACGCAGTTTTTACGGTAACCGGTGATGGGACTGTTCAGGCTTTTGAGGCCGAAACGGGTAAAACCAAGTGGCTCGCCTACACGAAAACCAAGGGCAGGCTGGTTCAGGGACTTGCGGCCAGTAAATATTATATCGCGTTTACCGCTGGTTCGACGCTTTACGTTCTGAACCGTGAAAACGGGCGTATTTTACTTGATGCGTCTGTTCCGGCAATCCCGACCAACGATTTAGCTCTGGGCGAGTACCGCGCTTATGTCCCGGCAATTAACGGCCTCGTGTATATTTACAACCTGCAGCCGATGGAAGACCCGTTCAAAGAATTCGGGGTTTCTGAGTCGATTCTGACCGAAAGAGAACGCCAGTCCCGCCACCAGGAATTTATTAATTCACTTCGTCTTGAGAAAACCTTCAAGGAACCGGAAAGTATTCGTTCCATTGGCGCACTGAAAGTTTCTCCGGTTACGACCCGTTGCAGCGACGGCAAAGAGTTTGTCGTTTGGCCGACCGGGAGTAAGCTCATAACGCTCAGTGAAGTCCGTTTGAGTGATGGAGGAGGTGTGGCTGAACGTTACAATATCCCAACCATGGGAGAAAGTGTTTGTTCTGTCGCCTATAAAGCATACGACCCAACTAATCCGAACAATACCGGAATCGTTTTCGCGGGTACGCTCGAAGGTTTCGTGTATGCGTTGCGTGAGGCGAGCGGTAAACTCCTGTGGCGTTTCCCCACGGGGGAGATCATTAAGGATCCCCCCGTTTACGTGGATAATGATTTGTTTGTCGTTACGACCCTTTCGGGAATGTATTGCCTCGACGCGGAAACGGGCGGTGACGGTAAATCCGCTGACGCGAAATGGTTCTCGCCTGGAGTCTGCAAATTTATCGCCTGCTCGAAGCAGCGTGTGTATGCGCTGGATCAGGGGCACATGATGCTCATCCTGGACCGTGTTTCCGGCCAGAAAATCTCCTCATTCCCGATGATGGATTATAAATTTATCTGTGTCAACACGCAAAATGACCGGATTTACTTTGCCACGGAAACGGGCGTTGTCCAGTGCCTGCGTGAAATCGCACTCACCACACCGCTCGATTATGCGGCAGACTGGCGTACCGCACGTGAAGTCAGCATCAAGAGTGAAACGGCGGCCGCCCGCGCTGAAAAGAAGAAAACTCCGGCAAAGAAAAAGAACGCAGATCGCATGGGTGACGACGAAGACGGTGGTTGGGGCATCGGAGACGACGATGATGATGACGTGTCCGGCGATGATGACGATGATGACGATTTCTCCGGAGACGATGACGACGACACCGGTGACGATGATGACGACGATATGTCCGGCGACGATGACGACGATATGTCCGGCGACGATGATGACGATGATGGCGATACCGCTGATGACGACACTGGCGACGACGATGATGACGCCGCTGGCGACGATGATGACGATGATTTCTGAGTAAAGCCATTGGGGCGCGGCCAGAATTGACCGCGCTCCTTAAATTTCTTATTTTGGAAAAACCTCCCGTGGGGGGGGCTTGAATTTTCTCTGATTTTGTGCTACACTTTAGTATTCCCCGTCAGTTCAGGCGGAATCGTCATCCATTTCCCAATTACTTTCAGGAGTTTCCCATGAAATTGAATCCCATCTTTAGCGCGGCCGTTCTTGCTGCGGCCATGGTCAGCTGCGTCTTTGCGCAGGAAAAGAAAAACGAATACATTTCCATCGACGAAGTGAAAGCGGTCGCCGATGATTGGCGTGACTTCCAGATCCAGGGCGAGTACGTCTGGAAAAACGGCGGCATGGTTTTCGCCTGCCAGTGCATCGCGGACGGTGACGGCCAGTTCACCGTCGTCGGTTTCCCCGGCGGTTTCCCGGGTGAAGGCTGGATCGCCAAAGAAGTCCGTGTCGTGTACAAAGGCAAGATCGAAGGCAACGAAGTCATTCTGAAGCCCGCCTACATGGACATCGAAGGCCAGAACAATCAACCGATTCCAGCCGGTCATGAAGAGGACGTGACGAAAATCGACCTGGAAGGCAAAACGATCACGTTCATCGTTCCGGGCAAACCGGA
>JAFTCU010000016.1 GCA_017454585.1 Thermoguttaceae bacterium
GGGAGCACTCTGAACTCCCGATGCAGCTCTTTTTTCCTGACGTTTGCTGTCGATATTAGCGACATGACCACGTTCTGAACGTGACGCGGCAGAACTTTTTTTGTCTCCAAAACCAACCTGAATGGCTTCATAACCATCATTTTCTTTGGTTTTGATCTGAAGGACATCACAAGGACCCAACTCCAGAACCGTAACCGGGACAACTTTCCCTGACACTTCATAGACTTGCGTCATTCCAATTTTGCGTCCGAGTAATCCAACACTCATCGTTCTCACCTTTTCTTTATCGCCTTTCGGGAACTTTCCGCCTTTTCGAGACGCGGCGTTTACCCGAAAACCATCAACTTGTACTGCTTGTAATGAAACCGTTTACCGCTTCTGATGCGGCTTAACATACGACTGTAATCCGAATCCATCCTTCACGCTCTGGCGAGCGTTCCCATGGATCTAAGTTGCACTCAAAATCAACGGCCGTTCGCCTTGATTTTGATTTCTACGCCTGCCGGCAGACTGAGCTTGTTCAGCGCGTCGATCGTCTTCGGAGTAACGTCCGCGATATCGATCAAACGTTTGTGCGTACGAATTTCGAATTGCTGACGAGCTTTTTTGTCAACGTGCGGGCTAGAATTAACCGTGTAACGTTCAATCCGGGTAGGAAGTGGAATCGGACCACGGACGACCGAGCCGGTGCGTTTTGCAGTATCCACAATTTCCGTTGCGCTCTGATCAATCACTGAGTGATCATACGCTTCCATTCGGATTCTGATATTATTACTACTTTGTCCAGCCACTACAGCCTCCTGTTCACCTTTCCACATTTCCAAAGAAACAAACAACTGAGCTTTTGCCCAATTTGCGTGGGGTATATTCTACCCCATTTTTCACTTTTGTCAAGGGGGACGGCTTTTACACAAACTCCCCCATAAACAAAGGAAACAATAATATACCACTTTTTTGAAAAATTACAAGGGGGGTGGCGCCTGTTTTTTTGAATATTTTCCTTGTGGTTTATCTTTCCTGCTGTAAGTTTGAAAGAGTCAGACAAAATTAATCTGTTTTACTGTGTTCTTTTTTTGTTTTTTTTCTGTTTTGCCTGGAATATTCCTTGACAGAACGTGATTTTGACATAAAATAAATTTGTGAGAGATTATCGTTTTTTCAATCTCCCCATTCCCGGAACGATTTCGATTCACTCCTGCCTCCCGTCCTGTCAGCAGGGCCGAAAGCGACCTCACCTTTTTCCAAGTCCAAATTAAAAATGCCTGAATCCTCCCTTCGTCGTCTTCGTCTCCTCGATGTAGCCCCGTACGTTCCTCACCCAGAGGGGCAGTTCCCGGTTGCGGCCACGATCAAAGGTCAAGTGGTCGGCCTTCAGACGTACTGCCCCGAGAATGGTTTGTTTGGTGTCCAGTATTTGTACTCAAAAGACCCTGATTCTCTGGCGATTTTGCGTCACAGCACCGCCCATCTGCTGGCTCGTGCCCTTATGCGTCTTTATCCGGGTGTTCAGCTGGGTTTTGGGCCGTCGATCGATACCGGTTTTTACTGTGATTTCGCTCTTGAAACTCAACTCGCACCTGCCGACCTGCCCAAAATCGAAACGGAAATGCGCCGGATCATTGCCCAGGGAGGAAGTTTCGAGTGTATCGAAGTGTCGCACAGTCAGGCTGAACGGATCCTCGAAGCGATGGACCAGCCGCTGAAACTCGAACATCTGAACACGAATTTACGTGATCTTCCCACCGTTTTCTTTTACCGTCAGGGAGAATTTCTCGATTTGAGCCGTGGCCCGCACGTCGTCAGCGCGGGTATGTTGAGCAATTTCCGCCTTCTTTCCATCACAGGGTCGTACTGGAAAGACGATCCAAACCGCCCCTTGCAGCGCATTTACGGAACCGCCTGGTTTAAGCCCGAGGAACTGAACCGCGCTCTGTATCTGATGGAAAAAGCAAAGGAGCGTGACCATCGGATCCTTGGGCGTCAGCTGGAACTGTACGCTTTCGACCCGAGAGTCGGAGCAGGGTTGGTACTTTGGCTACCCAAAGGGGCCGTTCTGCGGGAGCAGCTCGAAACCTTCCTCGCCGCCGAGCTGACCCAGCGCGGGTTCCAGCGCGTGTACACGCCTGAAATCGGCCGCGTGAGTCTGTACCGGATGCAGGGAAACAATCCATTGGATGCGGAGAGCCTTTATCCTGTTTTTGAGGCCGGAAAGAACGACTCGTTCGTCCTTCGGCCCACCTGTGGTCCGCACCACGTCACGATTTACCAGAACCACCCGCGCAGTTACCGGGAGCTTCCGCTTCGATTCTTTGAATTTGGAAACGTTTGCAGTTTTGAGCCATCCGGCGAACTTTCCGGCCTGAAGCGCGTCCGGGCGTTCACCCGAAACGACTCGCATGTTTTTTGCCCGAAGGAACAGGCCGCGGAAGAATTCGAGCGCTGTCTTGATCTGCTGCGGGGGAATCTGAGGACTTTCGGCTTCAAAAACCTCCGTGTGCAGACGCTTTTCCGATCGGAAAACGGCGTGAAGTACAGCGGTTCCCTCGAACAGTGGCAATGGGGCGAGGAAATGATTTTAAGCCTTTGCAGGAAACTTGGAATCGAGACGTTCCCCGGCGGCGAGGTTCACCCGGAAGGACCTGGAATTGATTTCGTCGCGGAGGATTCCCTCGGTCGTGACTGGCATTTCGGGATCATTCACATCGACTTTAAACTCCCGGCAGACGAAAGTTTCGGCCTGAGTTACGTCGGTACGGATAATCGGCCGCACGAGCCCGTGGTATTGCACTGCACGCCGCTGGACTCGTTCGAGCGTTTCATCGGTGTTTTGATCGAGCATTTCGCCGGTGCGTTTCCTCTTTGGCTGGCCCCTGAGCAAATCCGGATCCTCCCCGTGAGTCCCAAGTTCGAAGAGTATGCGCAGGAAATCGAAGCGCAGCTCCGCGCTCAGGGTTTTCGGGTACAGACGGACTGCCGGTCTGAAAAAATCGGCGCGAAGATCCGCCGCGCCCAAATCCAGCTCGTCCCGTACATGATCATCATCGGCGAGCGGGAAGCCTCCCAGAAAACGCTGGCCATTCGTGACCGGATCTCGGGAAACCTTGGGAATTTCACGCTGGAAAAGAGCGTGGAAATGTTCCTGAAAGAAATCCGCGAGAAGACGCTGAAATACGAGCCGGGAACGGTTTGACCCTCCTTTAATGCCCCTCCATTTTTGAGGCCCACCATGTACAAAACCAGCCTTTTGACCCTCCTTTTTCTCTTGACCTTCACCACTTTTACGTTCGCCGGGGAGTTTCTTTCGGACTCCTGGCGCAACGAGTGGCTCGACCCGCCGGCAAAAGACCGTCCGCTGCAAATCGTCCACGGCGGGATCCCTACGAGCCAGATCGAAAGCCGCCTGACGTTCCTGCGTGACCAGTGTGGGCTGGGCGGGATCGTCTGTAACTGCCGCCGGGACGGCTACCTCGAGACGGACGACTGCTGGAACCAGCTTGTCGAAACCGTCGCCACGGCCAAAAAGCTCGGTCTGCGCGTCTGGATCTACGACGAGGACGGCTACCCCAGCCCGGCCGCCGGTGGTCTGACTCTGAAGGGCCACCCGGAATTTGAGGCCCAGGAGCTCGTCTATGACGCGCAAAACCCGGAGAATCCGTTCACGGTCCGCGACTGCTACGAGTTCACCCACGCGACGAACAATTACTGCGCGCTACGCCGGTACCCGAACGTTCTGGACGGAGCGGCCATGGAGCGTTTCCTTGACGTGACGCACCGCGCCTACGCCGAGCATCTGACCGCCGCCGGCTGCTGGGACGTGGTGGAGGCTTTCTTCACCGACGAGCCGAGCACAAACGGCGTGAACACGGGCGTCATTCCCAACCTGGTCGTAAGGACCGAGGACGAGCCGAACCCGGAAAAGAAAAACCTCCCGATGGTCATCTGGAGCCGGGATTTCCCGCGGGTTTACCAGGAAATGTACGGCGAGGACCTTCTGAGCGTCCGCAAGAGCCTCTTCACCGGCGACGCGCCCGAGGACAAAAAGGTCCGGCGTCAATTCTGGTCGATGGTCAGCACGCTCTACACCCGGAACTTCATGGGTAAAATCCAGAAATGGTGCGCCGAGAACGGAAAATGCTCCTCCGGCCACGCGCTTCATGAGGAGGCGCTCGTGTACCACGTGCCATGCTACGGAAACGTTTTCGTCGGAACCAACACGATGCACATCGCGGGGATGGATTTCCTGAGCAGTTCCCCCCAGGCGGCCATGAGGGGCTGGCGGACGGCCACTTACCCCGCCTCGTCGAACATCATGAACGGGAACCGCCTCATGATGACGGAGATCAGCGACCACTCCGAGCGCATCAGCCTCAAGCAGAACGCGCCTCTGGAAAATATGCAGTTCGCGGCGGCCTGGCAAGCGGCGCTCGGTTGCACCGAGTTCACACTTTACTATGCCGTGGAGCATCGCGGGCCGGAAGCGCACAAAGCGTACTGTACGTACGTCGGCCGACTGAACGCCGCGCTGCGGGACGCGCAAATCGTGAAACGCGCGCTGCTTTACTACCCCGCCCGGGACCTTCAGGAAGAGTACAAACCGATCGCGGAACGCCTGGACACGAACTCGCAGTCGGACCGGATGAAGAAAATCATCGGGGCATACTACACGCACGGGCAGTTCCTCGCCGAACACCAGATCCCCTTCATGGCCGCGGACGACCAGATGCTCAAGAGTGCCGAAATCACGAAAGACGCCGCGGGTAAAGCCGTGATCCGGATCGGAAACCAGAGCGCGATCGAAACGGTCCTGATCCCGGCCGGAGTAGCCCTCCCGGAAGAAACGGCCGCGTTTTTGGCGGAATTTAAAAAAGAAGGCGGGACGGTGATCGATGAAACCTCGCTGCATCTGCTCGAGACCCTTCCGACCCCGCTGACCGCCCGATCAGGCGAGCCGAAAATGGTCCTTCTTGGCGAATTCGCCCGCGACGGCAAGACGGTTTACGCCCTCTGCAACTCGTCCACGGACGCGGAATTCACCGGCACGCTGAGCGTTCCACGTGAAACGAAATCGTGCGAAATTCTGGACCCCTTGATGGGCGAAATTCAAACCACCCCGGTGACCGACGGAAAGATTTCCGTTCGACTGGAAAAGATTCAGTGCCTGATTTTCGTCTGCAGCCCAAACGACTAACCCCCATCCCTCCACCAAACCGCCGCAAAAGTCTTCCCTTCGCGGCGGAAATTCTTTAATTAAGCAAGAAAGGCGCTGTGTATCCATAAAAAAACACCTTGCACGAAAGTGTGAAGGTGTTATGTTAATAGGGCACTTAAAAGTGGAGCCCTGCGCAATAATTCTCAATATTACTTACTGGAACTTGAGGAATTATCGTTTTGGTATAATAAAATCATTTTAGCAGAAAAAGAAAACGGCGCAAGGGGGAGGTCCAAAAAAATTTTTAAATTTTTTTTACCCCTACTTGACGAAAAAAATCTTTGAGGTACAATTTTTTAATAATTTTAAAAGGATTGTTCCCAATATGAATTGGGGTGTTTCTAACCCTTTTAAGATTGCGGTCCCTGACTGTGTTACTTCCCCACTCTCGTGGGGGTGCTTTATTTCCTTTTTCAATTTTCGGGAGAGAAAATCATGAGAAATTTCCGTTATCGACTCGGTCTGGATATTGGAGTTCAAAGCATTGGCTGGGCGGTTCTTCCTGTGGAGCCCCTGAAATTTGAGCTTCTGAAACTCGGCGTACACTGTTTTGAAAGCGGGACCGGAACCGAATCCGACATTGAAAAAGGAACAGACGAATCCCGCAACACTGCCCGGCGGATGGCCCGGTCGGCAAGACGCCTTTTGCGCCGCCGCTCCCAGCGAATGGTTCGGCTTGCCAACGAATTAAAACGGATCGGCCTTTTGCCCGACTGCTGGATGAGCGTGCCGGAGGAACGAAACCGTATGTTTCAGGAACTGGACCAGGAACTGAGCGTCTTTTGTGCCGTAGGCGACCGGCGCGAAGCTCATCTTTTGCCCTATATTTTGAGGGCCAAAGCTCTGGACCAGCGCCTCCCGGAACACGCGGTAGGGCGTGCGCTTTACCATCTCGCCATCCGGCGTGGTTTTTTGAGCAACCGAAAAACGCAGGGAAAAGACGAAGATGAAGGTGTGGTCAAAACTGGAATTCAAAACCTTGAACGAGAAATTCAGGAGGCCAACTGCCGAACTTTGGGCGAATATTTCTCCAAACTTGATCCAGAAGAAGTATTGGTCCGCAAACTTTGGACCTCACGTCAAATGCACGAAAAAGAATTTGAAATGATCTGGGACTCTCAGGCCCGGTTCCATCCCGAAATGACAGAAGAGGCCAAAAAGCGGGTCCATCACGCGATTTTTTTCCAGCGTCCTCTCAAGTCCCAAAAATTCCTCATCGGGAAATGCCGCCTCGAACCTCAACATCGCCGTGCACCGGCCGCGTCTCTGGAAATGCAGCGGTTTCGTTACTGGCAGAAAATCCTCGATTTGACCTACGCCATCGACTATGGCTGCGAGGAGTTCCCCTTGACTCCCGAACAGCAGGATTTACTGGCCGAAGAACTTGAAAAAAAGGAGTCAATGACCTTTAAAGAAATCGCCAAACTCCTTGGTTTCAAATCGTCCCAGAAGGTCGAATTCAATCTTCAGCGCGGTGGCGAGAAAAAACTACTCGGAAATACCACCTCCTTCCGTCTTGGAAAAGTTCTGGGTGACCGCTGGCCCCAAATGACCGAAGCCGAAAAGAAGACGCTCGTGGACGAAATCCTTCAATACCAGAGCGAATCCGGGCTTCAGAAACGCCTTCAAGATAAAGCGTTCGGATTCACCCCCGACGAGGCGGCGAAAGTGGCCGCGACCCGGCTTGAGGGGGACTACGGAAGCCTTTCGCGGCGGGCCATTTCCAAAATTCTGCCTTTGATGATCGAAAAGCGGATCCGCTTCAAGGAGGCCGAAAATTTGCTGTACCCACAAAGCGCAAAAGCCGAGGATGTCGTGGATTTCCTGCCGCCGCTGTGCAAGGATAAAGGGTGCGTATTGACCAACCCCGTCGTAACGCGTGCGCTGACCGAATTGCGGAAGGTCGTGAACGCCATCATTCGCGAGTATGGCAAGCCGGAACGCATCGTCGTGGAACTGGCGCGGGATTTGAAACGCAGCAGAAAGGAACGTGAGTCACTTTCAAAAAAGATGAGGGAACAGGAAACGCTCCGCGATAAAGCCCGTAAAAGAATCATCGAGGAAGTGCACATTCAAAACCCGACACATACAGACATTTTGAAGTATATGTTAGCTGATGAGTGTAAATGGGAGTGCCCTTACACCGGCAAAACGATTACCCCGGAATCCCTTTTGGGGCATCATCCACAGTTTGACATTGAACACATTCTTCCGTTCAGCCGTTCGCTGGATAATTCATTTATAAATAAAACCCTTTGTTATCACGAAGAGAACCGTAATGTCAAAAAGAATCAAACTCCGTTTGAAGCCTATCATGGTACGGAACGCTGGGATGAAATTATGGTCAGAATCAAAAAACTTCCGCGTCCCAAGCAGGAGCGTTTTCTGATGGAACAGATTCCGGACGATTTTTCAAGCCGAATGTTAAATGACACACGATACATCAGCCGACAGGCGACGACGTACCTCGCGAAACTGTACGGTGGGCAAATCGAGCTTTCCGATGAAAATGATAAAATGGGCAAAAGGCGCATTTTCACGTGCAACGGCCAAGCGACCGCCTGGCTCCGTGACGAATGGGGCCTGAACGGAATCCTTACCGGGGGGAGAGATTACAAAACGCGCGAGGACCACCGTCATCACGCCATTGACGCTCTGACCATTGCGTTCTGCGACCAGCCTCTTGTGGAAAAGCTCGCCCGAGCTGCGGAACTCGCCTCGGAAAGAGGAATTTCCCGCCGTTTTGCTGTTGGAATAATCGAACAGCCGCGCCCGGATTTTCTTAAAGTCGTCCGGAAAGCCGTGGATGAAATCAACGTTTCCTACCGGTCAAACCGTAAAGTTTCGGGCGCTTTGCACGAGGAGACGAATTACAGCAAACCTTTCCTTGATCCTGATTCAAAAAGCATAATCCATTACAAGCGGGTACCTCTTCAAAATCTCAAGGAAAAAGATATTCCTTCGATCGTTGATGGAGGTATTCGGCGTATTGTCGAGCAGAAATTCAAAGAGATCAAGGACTTCAAAAAGTTGACGGCTACGGATGATTTTCCTTTCCGTGAGGTTACGACGAAAGAAGGGGAAACGTATAAGATAAAGATCAAGTCCGTCCGCCTGCGAACTTCCGTTTCAGCTCAACAGATCGGCCACGGCCCGAGCAAACGTTTTGTAAAAACTGGAAGTAATCACCACATGGAAGTCGTGGCAATTCTTGACGAAAAGGGAAATGAAATTCGTTGGGAAGGTGTGATCGTTACAATGTTTGAGGCGTACCAGCGTCATAAAAATGGTGAGTGTATTGTTAAGCGCGACCACGGACCAGACAAAAAGTTCAAGTTTTCACTCTTCAAAAATGAGTTCCTGCTCAAAACGGAAGAAGATGGAAGCAAAACGCTCTATCGGGTATTCAAGATGAGCCAAAGCGCGAATGGTTCGGTCAGAATTGGTTGGGGGAAACATACAGACGCACGGCCGGCACAACAGGTAACTGACAAAACTCCGGGCAATTCCCCTTCAATCAATGCACTCCGTGGAATTGTTGAAAAGGTCAAAGTTGATCACCTCGGTAGAATTCACCCCGCAAAAGATTGATCCTCCATGGCTGGCAGTTGCTCCGGAAGGCATAATTCCGTTTTTCTTCCGCCGAAGACTTCCACAAGGGAAACCGCAAGCCGACTGATGGTTTCAAAAACGGTTTCCTGATTGCCGTTCACAATGAAACGCTGGTTGATCGCCTGAATCAGCCGGCGTTTGACTTCAGGGGTCAATTCCGTTTCAAGTTGGTTGGCTGAATTCATCCGGTAAACGATACGGTCCACAACCGGACGCAGTGGTTCCATTAAATCATCTGCGAGGCAGTAAAAGTCGTATTTATTGTGATGAAAAATCCCCAATGCCGGGTTCAACCCTGCCGCGCAAATAGCTCGGGCGGTAATGGCACGAAGAACCGCGTAACCATAATTCAATGAAACGTTGATCGCGTCTTCATTTTCCGGATTTCGTGAAAAATTCACCTCCCCAAACAGTTTACTCCAGTAAATTCGGGCGGCTTGCGCTTCCACATTGGTCGAATCGCCGCTTTTCACCTCTTTCATCAGTTTTGGCAAGGAATATTCCTCGCCAAAAAGTTCCTTCAATATTTGAGCCTGGCCCTTGATTTTGGCACAAATGATTTCTTTCCAGGCTCTTCGCTGAACCGCTGTCGAAGCGGCAGCCTGTTCCCTCATAAATCGGCCGCGAAGATGATGACCAATCAGCGGCGCAAACATTCCAACCGGAAGAAATTTTTCGTCGCATACAACCAAAACGGCCCCTGATTTCGCAAGTTCCTGAAGAACATTTTTCGTCAGGGTAATGGACGGATGTGAAAGCACTACTGCGGCGATTTCATTCACCGGAGTCGTGACCTTTGTCCCATCGTTTCGGCTGATTTCAAGCTGTCGATGCGCAATTTTCAGAGATACCGATTCACTCGAAAAATCCAGAATACGGTTCATTTCATTCCCATTTTTTAAGAGTTTTTATATGCCCCGCAAACAATTCATCAATTCAGGTTACCAGATTATGTGGCTGTTCGCAATTTTTGATCTTCCCACGACAACAAAAAAGCAGCGAGGTGACGCGGCAAGGTTTCGCAATTTCCTTCTGAATAACGGCTTCACAATGTTTCAATATTCGGTTTATGGCCGCCCTTGCGGGAATGAGTCCTATGAGGAGACTCAGCGCAAACTGATTCGCGAAGCCCTCCCGCCGCTCGGGGAAATCCGGCTTTTCTCACTGACGGACCGGCAAATGGCCAAAATGGAAAATTACGTCGGCCGAGTGAGAAAAGAATCCGAAAAGGATGAACAATTTATGCTTTTTTAGGCTGTTGTGAAAAATAAAAAAGGGGAGAAAACTGAGAAATTTCCAGCATACTCCCCTCGCAAATTGAAAAAATCTGAGCTAAAAAAGGCCCAATATTCTTCCAATTTTCGGAATACCAAACCCTCAAACGAGCTGCAAGTCCTTTATTTACTGGGGGTTACGCAATATCTATTATACCAAAACGAAAATTCCTTGCAAGCCCCAGCCGAAACATCACCTGACTATGGCAGACCAGGATTATACCAAAACGAAAATTCCTTGCAAGCCCCAGCTTGCTGAACTCCCACTGTCCCGGGTCGTGAATTATA
>JAFTCU010000206.1 GCA_017454585.1 Thermoguttaceae bacterium
CAAATCATAAAAATTACCAAAGTGTAACGTTCTATGCTCGTCTTCGCGCTCTCTTAAAAAACTATAGTCTTTTAAGATGTCACTTATCCAAATTGTTTCGCTTCTTGTCAAAGATTAACTCGGTGAATCAATTCACTCAAGATGGGCAATAGTATATCACATCCTGAAAATCTTTCAAGGGGGGCGGGAAAGATTTTTTCAAAAAAAATGAATAATGAATAATGAAGAACGAATAACGAGCGGCCCCTGCTTATCGTTGTTCGTCCATCTGGCCCGAATAATGCGCCATCACTGCCTCAATGAAGCGCGGAACGTCGCGCCCCAAACTATAATAAATCATCAGGAGCGAGAGCCACAGCATAAAGCAATCCAAGAGCACAAACAGCACCAGGGCAACGGCTCCCCAAGCAATCAGTTCGGGTGTTTCACCCGCAACGACGAAGAATGCCAAAGCTCCGGCAAGAACCAGTGTGAAGAAAAGGCCGACAATCATTCCAATCTGGATTTTCAGCCATAATTTGCCACGTTCCGACTGAACGGCAGCGGCAATTTTAAACGAAAAGACCAGAAACAGGATAAACGCGACAAGACTCAGCAGACCACACGTTGTTTCTCCCAAAAATCCCAGCAGAAGCGTAAGCCCCATGCAAATCGCGTACGCCAGCCCGACTCCGTGCCCGCCAGGAACGATCGAATCCGGGCAGTTCGCGAACCGGATCAGAACAATGATCTGAACGATGATCTGGGCCAGAAGCATTAAAAAAAAGGCCAAACCGAACAAACCCAGGATACCCAGGAACGTTGTACCAAGAGTTTCCAGTATTTTTTCTTTGAGTATTTCCTCGTCAAAACCGGAAAAAGGCTTCATCGATTCGTCGGAAGGATTCGCGACTTCCGTGGGCAGGAATTCTAACGTCGATTCTGGTTTCACTTCGGGAACTTCTTCTTTGATCACTTGTTCGACCATGGACTGGCCTTCGTTGTACAGTTCCGTCAATTCCTCACCATACGTCAGGGCAAGTCCCACCAAAGCAACGAAAAATACCCCGGTCAGAAGGATACAAATCAGATTGAACAGAAACAAAAGCCGATATGCGCGGCCGATTTTCAAAAGGGCCGACCAGTCCGGGGAAAGCGTCATGTATTGCGGCTGGGGATAAACGGGAGAAGGGTTTGTACTCATAATCGTTTCAATGGGAAAAAGGTTAAAATTAATGGAAAAAGTGGGTCACTCAAATTTCATCCAGTCCACATCCACCACGGCGTGCCACAGCGTGATCGGATCAAACCAGAGCTCGTTCACCGTGCCGGTCCAATGGTCCGAAGTGGAAAGCGGAAGCGTGTATTCGTACCACTCGCCGTCAGCCGTGATGGGGAGCTCGGCGATGCCGTACTGCGTCATTTTCAGGTTCTGGTCGAAAATCGGATGCTCGGGCGTCCCCCAGTTCAGACGCATGACTTCTATCCCCTTCGGCTCGTAACCTTTCGAGGGGGAAATCTTCATCCGGACTTTCAGACTCTGGAACTTCTTCGTGTCGAGGCCCGCCATGCGGATACGCATCGCATACCAGTCGGCACGAGTGCGCACGATGTGCAGCGCGCCGTCAAAAACGCGGATCATGCCCGCCCCGTACGGCTGACGGTACCAACCCTGCGGGTCGTGGTCGAACGTCCACTCGGTGCGTGTCGAATGTTCCATTTTCGGGTAGTCGTACGGCCCACGCCCGACGTCTGACGGCACGAGATTCTTCGGCCAGCCACCGGCGGGCTTTTCGCAGAAAGCGTCCCTCAGCGCATCGTACATCTGGAAGCCGTACTCGAGGTTCGGCTCGATGTAGGTCCCCTCCTGCCACTCATTGATCGGTGAGACGACGACCATCGGCACGTGATTTTCCTCGGCGAATTTACGGGCCATGACGCAGATCTTGCTGAACCGTTCCGGGGTACGCTCGCGGACGATGCAGGCTTTCTGGAACGAACGCGGAAGGTCGTTCCAGCCACACGGAATGCACGGCCAGACCGGGCACGGAGCGTTCCAACTGTCGCGCCAGTAATCCTCCACGGTCCGGACCATCAGCTCGTAGGAAAAATTCTCAACCGTGTCGTTCGGGCCGAGCAGCCCCTTGCTATTCGCGCGCCAAAACGCCTGACGGTTGAAATTGTAGTCCATCCCGTAAACGCAGCCGGCGTCACGAGCCAGTTCCGCGAATTTTCCTTTAGAGGTCGGGTTCATCTGAATGAACAAAACGC
>JAFTCU010000207.1 GCA_017454585.1 Thermoguttaceae bacterium
AGGAACTTCTCGACCAGCTCCATATTATCCTCGAGGACGTAAAACGCCATTTCCGGCTCGATCATCCAGAACTCGGCCAAATGGCGCGGCGTGTTCGAGTTTTCCGCCCGGAACGTCGGCCCGAACGTGTAAACCTTCCCGAAAGCGTGCGCGAAGTTTTCCACGGCAAGCTGCCCGGAAACCGTCAGCGAGGTCTTCTTCCCGAAGAAGTCCTGAGCGTAATCGATTTTTCCATCCGGGGTCTTCGGAAGGTTTTCCAGATCCATCGTCGTGACCTGGAACATTTCACCGGCCCCCTCGCAGTCCGAGGCCGTGATCAACGGCGTGTGAACGTAAATGAAGCCCTCATTCTGGAAGAACTGGTGGATCGCGTAGCTGATGCGGCTGCGCACGCGGAACACCGCATTGTACGAGTTGGTACGCGGACGCAGGTGGGCGATCGTGCGGAGGAACTCAAACGACGCGCGCTTCTTCTGGATCGGATAGTCAGCGGCAGCGTAGCCGTAGATTTCCACGGCCGTCGCCTGGATCTCGGTCGGCTGCTTGCTTCCGGGGGACTGCACGACTTTACCCGTCACGGCGATGCTGGAGCCGGAGGTGAGTTTCCGCACGTCATCGAAGTTCGGGATGGAATTCGGAACGACGACTTGCACGTTTCCGAAGCAGGAACCATCGTTCAACTCGACGAAACAAAACGTCTTCTGGTCGCGGCACGTACGCACCCAGCCCTGAAGAAAAACTTCCTTCCCGATTGCGTCGGCGAGACGCGCGGACTTCACACTCATTTTTTCCGGCATAAAGCACCTTTTCTAAATTTCTGTAAATTTTCAGAATCAAAGAAAGCCTGGCCCCCTACACGCGCCACGGCTTTTTAAAAACATTGCGTCAATTATATTTGAATTTCAGGAAAGCGCAAGGTCCCACGATGGAATTTTTTGGGAAAAAGCCCCGAATATTCGGGAAAATCACCAGCTTCCCGAGGCTCCTCCTCCGCCGAAACTTCCCCCTCCGCCGGAATAGCCGCCTCCAGATGACCCACCGCTGGAAGAACCTCCGCCGCCTGAATAACCGCCTCCGCCAGAGCCACCGGAACCGCCGGACGGCAGTAAAGAATCCAGACTGGGCACAGGGAATGGGATCCTGAACAGACGCAAAACCAGCCAAAGGAGCAGCCAGATCGGAAAAATGATGAAGATTTTCATCAGAGGCCAAAAAACCATCCAGAGAAGAGGCACGAAGATGACGAGGAAAACGAGGATCCCGAGAATGATCTCCCAAACGGAAGCTTCGGAAGGGGCGAGTTTACGCGCTTCCGGCGTCATTTGGGAATCTTTCGCATCGACCGGTTTTCCCGTCACGAATTCCTGGACCTTTTCCACCGCGTAGATCGCACCATCGGCGTACTTTTCCGCCCTGAAAAACGGGACCAGAGCGCGGATCACGTCCCCCGCCCGCGCATCGTTCACCGGGCCTTCCCAGCCGCGGCCGATCTCAAGCCGCATTTTGCGCTCCGGAACGACGAAAAGCAGGATCGCCCCGTCGTCTTTTCCGGCGTGACCGATTTTCCAGGCGTCGCCCAGCTTGATCCCGGCCTCCTCGATCGGGATTCCATCGAGCGTGGGGAGCGTCGCGACGACCATCTGCCCGCCGGTTGCTTCCTCAAATTTCAGGATCGTCTGCTCGATGCGCAATTCATCCTCCGGAGTGAAAACTCCGCCAGCGTCCACCACCCGACCCGTGAGCGTCGGGACCTGGAACTCCGCAAGGACGGAAGAGCAAAGAATCATCCAAAGGCAAAAAAAGCAGCAAACGTTTTTCATGGCTTTTCCTGAAAATCAACTTCCGGGACTTTCTGAACCGCTTCACGTCCGGCGGGGACTTCATAAAATTCGGCCTTTTCAAGCCCCATCCTCCCCGCAAAAATGAAGCCCGGGAACTGGCGGATCGCCGAATTATAGACCTTCACCGCCTCATTGTACCGGGTCCTCGCCACGGTGATGCGGTTTTCCGTCCCGGCCAGTTCGTCCTGCAGGCGCACAAAAGCATCGACCGCTTTCAGGTCCGGGTAGTTTTCCGCGATGGCGAGCAAACGCCCCAAAGCCGAATTCATCTCGGCCTCCGCCTCCGCTTTTTCTCCGAGGGTTTCGGCTTTCAGGAGGTTTTCGCGGGATTTCGTGACTTCTTCAAAGATTTTCTCCTCGTGGGCAGCGTACCCTTTCACCGTCGCGACGAGATTAGGGATCAAATCTGCACGGCGCTGGAGCTGGGAGTCGATCTCACTCCACATTTCCTTGACCGTTTCGTCTTTGTGGATCAGTCCATTGTAGGTCGAAAAGCCCCACCCCACGAAAAGAATAAGAACGAGCAGAAGGAAAACGAAAAACTGTTTCATGAAAAACTCCTTTCCTGAAAAAACCGAAAAACCATCGTGCGGAATTCCGGCATTAAGCCAATCGTCGGGACGCGGAGGAACTCCAGTCTCAGGGACTCGGCGAACGTCCGCGCCTCCGTGTCGAGGTCATACGCCACTTCCATGTTCTCGAACGGAAAGCCGAACGGGATGAGCAAAAGCCGCGTTTCAGGGCCGTAATGGGCCGCGATTTCCTGAATCGTTTCGGTCGTTTTCGGCTCCAGCCACGGAACCGGGCCCGGCGCCGCGCTCTGCCACGCCAGAAATGAATCCACCTCCGGAAAACGCCCTTTTACCGCTTCAAACGCCGTGCGGACCGCCGCCTCGTAGCCGCTCCTTTGGGCCAGAGAAACCGGGAGGGAATGGACCGAAAAAAGCAGAACGGTATTTACGGGGACGACGCTTCCAGCGTCGTTTTTTACGGAGGGGAGACTTTCCTGAAACGACACTGGAAGCGTCATCCCCGCAGAAATCACCTTCTCCTGCGCCTTCAGAAAGAGCGGATCCTCCGAAAACGGCGGGATGAACGTCAGTTCCGGGCAAAAATCCATCCCGGCGCGAACGGACGCGAGTTTTTCGTGGTAGGCGGCCTGGTACCCAACGAACTGCGCGGGGATCAGGACCAGCGTATTCCGCCGCCCGTCCGAAACCATCTGACAAAGCGTTTTTTCAAGCCCCGGCTCCGCGAAACAGGCGCCGAAATAGACCGGGATCTCCGGGTGCTCGGCCCGCCAGAGACGCATAAATTCCCGGATCGCGCCGTTCATGGGACTCACCCCGCCGAAATGCGCGTAGTGGGCCTGAACCTCCGCCAGACGCTCCGCGGAGACCCGCCCGCCCGTCACGCTGCGGATGAAATCGGGGACCTCGGTCATGGACTCCGG
>JAFTCU010000208.1 GCA_017454585.1 Thermoguttaceae bacterium
AAACGAAAATTTACCGTCACATAGAAGTATAAACGATTTTCGGGTTTTGTAAAGGGGGCTCCCCGACCAGTTTCAGGTCCCAACTTGAAAAGGTCCAGCTCAAGTTTCACGTCCAGCCCGCTGTCAGCTCCAGCGATTATAGGCCCCGCGGATCAGGCGGATTAAGGCGGATTGGTTTTTTAAAAAGAAGTTCAAACCCTTTTCCAGTGGGTGAGTCACACGCGGTTCAAACCTTGATTTAAACACGGATTTTCACGGATTAGAAGGATTCCCACGGATTTTTAAAGAAAAAAGGATGAAATCTTTCCTGAAAAAATCCTTTTAATCCCTTAAATCCGCGGAAATCCGTGTTTAAATGAAAGGTTGGAAGCGGAATGGGCTTGGAGTTTACACGGTCAATTTGGAATTTTTCTTTTTAAAATCTCATCTGCCTTAATCCGCCTGATCCGCGGGGCCTATAGAGGCCTCCGGCGTTCCCGAAGGGACTGATTCTCGCGTGCGCCGGATTTAAGGAGTTTTTCATTCCACCCCCTTGTTCTTTGGCAAAAAAAGAGTAAAATAAATTGGATTCTGTTATTTGCGCGTCACCCCCGCACCCAAGTGAGAAAGAAGAAAACAATGATCGAGATCAAGACGAAACGCGAAATTCGTTTGATGCGCCGTGCCGGGTACCAGGTTTGGGTCGCTCATGAGATGATCCGGAACGCCATCAAGCCCGGTCTGACCACCCGCGAGCTGAACGACATGGTGGAGAAGTACTACCATTCCAAAAACATCGAGTGCATGTTCAAAGGTGTGCAGCTCCATTCCCGCCACAAACCGTTTCCGGCCGCGTGCTGCATGTCGGTGAACGAGGAGGTGGTGCACGGGATCCCGAGCGACCGCGTTCTGGTCGAGGGCGACATCGTGAGCGTGGACATCGGCTCGCGTATTGCCGGCTGGTGCGGGGATTCCGCCTACACGAGCGCGGTGGGGGAAATTTCCGACGAGAAGAAAAAACTCCTCCAGGTCACCAAAGGGACGCTCGATCTGGCCATTTCGCTTCTTTCGCAGAAAAATCACTGGAACGCCATCGCGAAGGAAATGGAAATCTTCGTCGAGGACCACGGTTTCTCCGTCGTGGATGATTTCGTCGGGCACGGCATCGGCCGCGAAATGCACATGGACCCGCAGGTTCCGAATTACTACTGCCCGCACGCGGATTTCCGCATCCAGCCGGGCCTGGTGTTGGCGATCGAGCCGATGGTGAACGTGGGAACGCACAAAGTCCGCGAGGGCGAAGACGGCTGGGTCCAGCGCACCGCCGACGGCAAGCCGAGCGCCCACTTTGAACACACGGTGGCGATCACGGAAAACGGCCCGTACGTCCTGACCGCCGCGGAGGATGAGTACAATAACAAGGCGTTCGCGAATTACTAAAAAACCCCAAAAAATCCGGGGCACGAGAAAATCTGGCCCGACGGGAACGTCCAAGGTCGCTATAGGCCCCGCGGATCGGGCGGATGAGGCGGATTAAGGCGGATGGGATTTAAAAAAGAAAAATTCCAAATCGTCCGGGTAAACTCCAACCCCGCTCCGCTTCCAACCTTTTATTTAAACACGGATTTCCACGGATTTAAGGGATTAAAAGGATTTTTTCAGGAAAGACTTCATCCTTTTTTCTTTAAAAATCCGTGGGAATCCTTCTAATCCGTGGAAATCCGTGTTTCAATTAAGGTTTGAACCAGGTACGGCTTGCCCTCTGAAAAAGGGCTTAAACTTTTTTAAACTTCCAATTTTGCAGCGGGTCTGACGTTCATTTTGCTTCTTTTTGATACAGAAATCATGAAAACTATCCTTGCAATCGATATTGGCGGGTCGAAGATGCTCGCCGGGCTGGCCCGCGGTGAAGGTGACGAGTTTGAGATCGTTCAGTCCGTCGGGGAGGCGCTCCCGGCCGAGATGACCGAAGACGGGATCCTGCGCGAGATCGATAAACTCTGCGCCCAGCTCCCTCTTGACCAGATCGACGCGGTCGGCGTGACCATTCCCGGCCTGGCCGACGAGCGGGTCTGGATCTACGCTCCGTTCAGCGGGATCCAGAATTTTAAGATCATGGACGCGCTCGAAGCCCGGTTTCCTGGCAAGCCGATCGCGATCGAAAACGACGTGAACGCCTGTGCGATTGCCGAGGGCATTTTCGGAGCGTGCCGGGGCGTGCGGGATGTCATCTGGCTCACCATATCCAACGGGAACGCCGGAGGGATCGTCCTCGACGGCAAAATCTACCGCGGCGCGCTGGGCTTTTCCGGCGAATTTGGCCATTTGAACGTCGTGCCGGACGGTGAGCTGTGCGGCTGCGGAAATCGCGGCTGCATGGAAGCCGAGTGCGCAGGGCCGGGCATTTCACGATACTACGCCCGGCTGACCGGCTCCCCGGAATTTGTTCCCGCTTCGGAGATCGCGCGGCGTGCGGAGGCCGGCGAAGAAGCCGCTCTGGAGACGTACCGCCGGGAAGGGCGTGTTTTGGGTCACGCGCTGGCGAACGCCTCAAATATTTTGAACCCGGCGAAGATCATCATCGGCGGCGGCGTGTCGCGAGCATGGAAACTCTTTTACCCGACACTGGAAGAATCTTTCCACAAGAATATTTTTCACCGTGCGAACGACTCCATTCTCATTGAGCCGACCGCGCTGGGCTACGAAGCCGCTCTGATGGGGGCCGTGGCGCTGACGCTTCAGAAATAAATTTTGAAACTTCACCTCTTTTAAAACACAAACCGGGCTTAAAAAGCCCGGTCGTGGTTTTTAGGTTAAACGCAGCAAAATCGATTACGGAGCAGGTGTGAAGTTGACATCAGAACCGTCATTCGGAGCCTGCGTATTAAAAGCCGTGACTCCCTGGCTGGGCTTCTCACCAGTATTTTCGCAGGATTCAAAGTCTTCGGCTTCATTCACACGAGCCTGATAAATATAAGCGCCATCGATGAAATAGGAATTGGAAGCACCGTCAACAACTTTATCGGGTGTGCCAACTTCCCACGGCCAGCAGATGTAGTAGGACTGGTCAAGAGCGACCATGGCTTCGGCGACGTCGCCAAGTTCGGTGTTGATCGCGTCACGAACGGCGGACAGAGCACCAACGACTCCGATGACCATAACGGTGATGAGGAGGATCCACTCGAAAGTCAAAACGCCTGATTCCTCATTGTACAAACGATTCAGCATAATAGTCTCCTTGTTGAGGGTAAAAACGGGTTCCTGCATTCTGAGGCCAATCAAACTGGCATACACTTTTGAAGTACAAGGAACATTTGGTAAAACCTAGCTTAAAAAGCCTGGTCAAGGACATTATATCTTAACGAATTACCGGGAGTACCGGTAAAAAGTTGGATGGGTCGATCGTTCTCATTAACGCTGCTGCCGGATTCGTTATATTCCCACGACAGGGAAATATAATACGTTTCATCAAACGCGACGATTCTTCCAGGAACAAACGTTTCAAAATCGTTAAATAAAGTTGTTTCCTAACATAAAGCATCCATTAGTACATGCAACTTTATACAATGTAGGTAAAATATAACGGAAAGTGCAATTATACAACTTACGTCGTTTTTTCCTAACATTATTATTATAACACATATACGTGAAATGTCAATAAACAGACTAAAAAAATTATAAAAATTTATTAAAAAAGTAGAATTTTAATAATTCTCTTCCCTTTATTTTTCATTATCTCGATAGATTTTATAAGGAAACAGAACAGTTTTAACCTGTTTTCTTGTTTTTCCTATTTTAAAGAAAATTTTTACTATTTTCACAAAAAAGTTCCAGAGACGGCCCCAAAACCGCCTCTGGAACTTTAAAAAAAGAAATTTTTTACCTGATGCGATTCATCAAAGGAAGGAACCAGCCGCCCAAAGAGTTTCCGAGCGTCATCATTAATATGGAACCAATCGTCGGGCCGGGGTTGGAGGTCACGCAGCCGGAAATGCTGAAATAGTACATGTTGGCAATGCAGTGCTCAAAACCGGACAGGATGAAGACCATCACACAGAAAAAAACCATCGCGAACCGGAAAAGCGGCGGCTGTTCCTGGCGAAACATATCGACCGCGATAAACATCAAAAGACCGCAAAACACCGACAGAATGAGTACGCTTGACCACGTATCCGCCAGTTTGACCTCGCAAAGTTTCATCGCGGCAGGGACGATTTTCTCCGCAACACGCGTCTGTCGGATCGCCATTCCAACGAGGAACGTCCCGAGAAAATTGCCGAGCCAGATCAACACGAGTGTCGCGATGTACGGAATAAACGAGGTCCAGGTCTGGGTCATGAGATACCCAATCGCGCCAGTGTACAGCTTGAACGTGAAACAAAGGATCAGGAACAGGCCGAACCCGAACAGGAACGCACCAGGGATCCCTCCTCCAACGGAAAGATTCACGGTCCCGGCGATTCCAAGAGCGATACCAGCCAAGATGGCGTTGAGGAATGTTTTCATAAAAATCCCTTTCCTTTCAGGCATTGGCCGTCATTCCACCGGAACGACTTTCATCTTGAGTTTTTCGGGCACCGTTGGGAGCCATGTACTCGGAAGAAGCTGTGTCTTGTTTACCTTCATCTCTTTCAGGTCAAAAATATACACGTGCTGATCCTGATTCGCTTTGAAGAGCTTGATTGCCAGCGGACGCACTTCATCGGCAAACGAAATAATCATCACCGCACGCTGGAATTCGCTCGCGTCCTCGGAATTTTTCGGATACGCTTCGAGCCAAATCTGCCCCGGTCGGGCGAGATTGGCCTCTGGCTGGATCTGACGGATATAGTACCGGCGTTTCAGTTCGTCGGCCGAGGCCCCGAAAAGGAACGGGAGCGGGCCGGACGTGATCCCCTTACCTCGTAATTCCGGCGGGAGGGTGTACTGGTCGATCTGTTTTTGCGCGAATTTGTACTCGAAAACACTTTTACCATCGCAGAGCCACTTCTCACTGAGTTGGCCATCGAGTGTCGAGACCGCAAACATTCCATGGTCCGGCGCTTCGTAACGCAGCTCGCCGGTTTCCTGGGTTTTCTGGAACTGCGCGTTATCGATCGAACGGCGGTACAGGATCCTGTTGAATGTCGTCTCAAACGTGTGAATTCCCACACTAAATTTTTCCCAACGCGCCAGTACTGCGTCCGTGGCGGCCTGTTCCTGCGCGTTTAGAACAAACGGAGCCGGCATGGGACGCTCGGCTGAACCATCCTGCTGCGGCACGATTGGCGCTTCCGGAACAGTTCCAGGTACCTGGTTCTGGGCCAGTACCGCAGAAGAAAGTAAAAGCATCACGGAAAGGAATGAAAAAATACGGGTCATTAATCAGTCTCCAACTGTTTGAAATTTGGGTGATTTTAATAGTTCACGTATTTTAACACAAAAAAGAGATTTTGGAAAGAGGAATCTCAAAAAAAATTATGAAGACGAAAAAAGATTCTACAATATTCTTATGATCCGCTCGTCATCCAGTGTTTCGGCGATGAGCGAGGCCATCGAAAAATCCTGATCCTTGCTGTGTTCTCCCGGAATAGCCACAACGAACGCCCCGGCGTTGGCTCCGGCAAGGCAGCCATTATGACTGTCCTCCAGAACCATCATCGACGCTGGGGCCACTCCAAAACGTTCCGCAGCTCGCAGATACATTTCCGGGTGCGGCTTGCCATGCGTTACATCGTCAGAAGTGAGGATAAAGTCAAACCGCCTCTCAAGATCATGGATCGGAAGCATCTGACGCACCAGCTCCGGGCAGGAACTCGTGCAGACCGCGTGCGGGATTCCAAGCGCATCCAGGCGATCCAGAAGGTGAAACAAACCCGGCATCGGCTGCAACAGGTCTGGCATGATCGAGAGAAAAATTTCGTTGGACTTGACCTGAAGCTCCTCCCAGGTAACCGGCAGATCATGCGCGTCGATCATCTTCTGGAAAGAGTCCTGCGGCGTACAGCCCATCAAAGATTTCGAAAGGGCGTGGGTGTACTCACAGCCAAAAAGACGCAAAAGGCGTACACCCGTTTCAAAATAAACGTCCTCAGAATTGAACATCAGACCGTCCATATCAAACGCAGCGGCCTGGATTTTAAGTTCGCTCATCACTGCTTCATCATAATGGGCTTCATTCGTTGATCGATCGAACGCTCGTACCCCTGCTTTGTGCTTTCCAGCCTCTGGACTTCACTGGCCAATGCGGCATTCGCGTCTTTCATGGCTTTGTTCTGTTCCTCAAAATCTTTGTAGAGGGAAGCAAGGTTTTTCACATAAGAACCATCGTCTTTCTTGCGCAGCTCCGTTTCGCCTTTGAATACACGAGCGATCCGATAAAGAGCCGGCTCGCCTTTTTCGGATTCTTTGCTTCCGATGAGCGCTTCCATCCCTTTGATGTGTTTTTCCTGCTTGTCGATGAGGTCCTGCATGATGTATTCCTGCTCGACATAGTACTGGATTTTCGTCTCAAACGGGATATAGTCCTCATTGTCACTGCCGTGTTCCGCCTTGTCAATCGGCATTTCAAAGAAGATCGTCCACAAACCGCGGGCTTTCGAGAGGACACTCTGCATACGCTCATTTTTCTCATACGCCATACGGGTCGGTTCCATGACAACGTAGAACTCGGGAGAACCTTCATCCTGCGCGTAACCTTTCACAAGGAAACGACCGAGATACTGCATTTTACTCGCGTCACTGGTGCTCGGAGTAAAAGCGTAGATCGGCGTATTAATCGGCAACTGAACTGAAAGCTGTACCTGAGTGGTCACTCCCGGGATCGAAACGGCAAATGTCCCGCCGTCCGAGGTAAAATTGGAATCAACACTGCAATCGCGATAGACCGGCCCGCGAAGGTCACGCAAGGCGCGAAGGTATTTGTCCAGCTCATAGGTGGAACGTTTATAATCTTCTGTATCGGGGACACCCTTACCGTATTTGTAGAGAGTAATTTCGTCCTCAAGAAGCGGAAGGGCTTTCGCGCTTTTATTGTAATCTTCACCCCAAAAACTATGTGTTTTCAGAGAAATGGCTGAAAAATAAAAGCACGCTCCGATCGCGATAATGATCAAACCAATCAGGATTTTATTAAAAAGACACATGATCTGCACCTTTTAGGGAGTTTTTTACGTATTTATACTCTATCATTCTCCTTTTCGTCATACGAGCGGAAAAAGGATAAAGTTTTAAAAAGAATCGGTTTAATCGTTAAAGATGTAACAGACGGTCAATACGTGGACAATGATTCCAGCATCATTTTAAAATCAGGAATGAGGAATTGAAAAAGCCTTTAACTTTTAGTGCATTTTTTTCTAAACCCCACACCTGATTTTTCATTTTAGAGACGACGCTGGAAGCATCGTCTCCGCAAGTTGCCCCGATCAATTTTACAGCGCTTCCAAAACTTTCCGCTTCAGCTCCCGAATCACCTCGGGATCGTGCGTAAACTTCACCGGATTCGGTGCCGCTTTTTCACTCAAATCTTTCGCAAGTTCCGGGTCTTTCTGCTCCAGCAGGTACAAAAGCTCGTAATCCTCATACCCGTCGCGAAGATTCGCCAACCGGATCGAGCCGATCGGCGTCCCGTCCGCTGCCGGGTACAGGAGTCGGCCATCTCCGTAGATCTGCTTCGGGCCGTGCTTCCAGCCGGTATTCCACTCGAGGAAGAGCGTTTTCTCCGGGTCGATCGGCACGTTGTCTTCTTTATCCCAAATATTCACGCCCCAGTAGAGCAGGCCGTCATATTTTTCCACGAAGGACTGCCAGCCAAGCGTCCGTCCCTCAATGAGTGGAAAGCGGAGCATAATATTCGCGAACGGCTGACCCGGCCCGCAGCAGATGTAAGACCAGACCTTCTGACCGTTTCGGCGGCACTCGTCCGCCTTTTCCCGGTTGTAAGACGGAGTGAGCGGGCAGACCCAATCGACGTTCAGCTCTTTCATTTTTTCCGTATCGACCCCGATGTAAGCGGTCGTGAAGGTCGGAATTTCGGGGAAGTTTTCTTTCACCATCCCGAAAAAGTCCTTCATTGCCGGGTGCATCGTCTCGTTCGACTCGTCGAAAGTGTAAATGTACGCGTGGTCGGTGAGTTTCAGCTCACGCAGACGTTCGATGTACGGCCGCAGCTCGGCGAGGAATTTTTCACGATTTTCCGGCGTGTAGAACCCGAGCGGCGAGTTGCAGCACCACGGCCAGTCGCCGCGCTTGCGGACCATATTTAAAATATTGAAGTAGCCAAGGCCTTTGCCGTTCCATTCCTGAAGACGTTCGATCGACGGCATTTCCGTGCGCGAAATGTCCCCTTCCGGCGCGAGACGATACTTCACCATGAACGCGTCGTACGTCTTGCGCAGGGCGGGCAGATCGCAGTCTTTACCATAAACTTTTTCGAGAAAACCATCCATCAGGGCAAACGCGCTCCCGAGATGGCCCTCGGCTGGGATCACTGCCGGGAAAACGTTCACCGTGAGCGGAATTTCCACCGGCGCCAGCGCGTCACCATCGGCCGTCATGCGCACAGTTCCGCGGTACTTGCCGGGCTGGGTCTCCGGCTTCGTCGTGACCGTCACCCAGAACGAAACCGTCTGACCGGCCGGAACGAAACCGTTTTTGCGCGGGAGCAGGGGATCCGGGAACCAGCGCGGGCAGCCCGATTTTTCCAGAGGATGCTCGACGATTTCCGGCGTGCTCAGGAAACCAACTTCCTGCCACTCAAGCGCCAAAGCAGGAAGTTTTACCGTCGGGTCCGCGTCAGAGACCAGATCGGAAAACGCGAGCTGGACGCCATTCAGATCCACGGCAGAATGAACAAGCACCTGAAAACTTTCAGCCTCGTTGCGGGCCAAGTCGAGTTCAACGCTCTTTTTTAACGATGACGGATGCGTCGTCCCAATTTCGGGCAGGCTCGTCAGGTAAACACGTCGCATGGACGAATCGGTCCAGACACTTGCGTTTTTCCCGTCGATATGCGTCGTATCAGCCTGGAAAACTTTTTCATCAAGCACTTTCTCACCGGAAAAGGCCTTGAAACGGAACGTCTTCACGCCGCCGGAGGTCTGCGGCCGGGCGGAGACGAAAAATCCATTCCCGTCCGACTCGAATTCAAACGGGATCTCACCAAAACCGTCCTGGGTCAGCACATAGCGCAGATTCTCGGGGAGAAAATCTTTGTGCCAGTCGAAATGGCCGCGAACGGCGATGCTTCCGTCACCGGTCAAACCGCCAAGGACTTTCATCTGGTCGAGCCTGATGTTAAAAGACTCCTGAATGAGGTAAAAATCGTCAAACGTGACGCTCCCGGTATGTTGGCGGAACAGAATGTGGAACTCCAGCCGATCCATCGGTTTTTCCGGCCAGAGCATCGCTTCGGCGGATTGCCAGCCCAGCGTTTCCGGATCGAAAATGGCTTTTACCCCCCAAAGGGTGGTTCCGTCTTCGTAGAAAACATCGAGATAAACGTCGAAATCCGGGCTTCCTTTGCCCGAGCAGATGGCTTTTTCATCGAGTTTCGCGCGGCCTCCGAATCGGAACGGGGCGCGGATCGGCGGGTCGAAATGTACGACCTGCATGGCGCCGCAGGTCCCGAATTCGTCCGTTTCAATGCGCAGCGAGCGGGTCCCATCGGGATTCGTCAGCACGGTGCTTTTATCCCGCAAAAACCAGGGTGAACTGTCCTCGCCGATCAATTCCATGCCCGGGTCGTGCAGAAGGTTTTCCTGCGCGAAAAGGGTGGAGGCGAAAAACATCAAAATCAACAAAAAGGAAGGAAGGCGTTTCATTTTCGGGAGGTTCTTTAAAAGAAAAAAGGGAGTACACCAAATCCAGCGAAGTACCACCCGAGTAAGGCCCCGCGGATAAAGTGGATTAAGCGGATCGAGGCGGATTTAATTATTAAATGAAGTCCTCAACCCCTCAAAATCTTTCTCAAAGTGCAAGAACTGCCTGGTTCAAACCTTTTATTTAAACACGGATTTTCACGGATTTAAGGGATTAAAAGGATTTCCTTTTTTTAATTGAAAGTCACGAAAAAAGATTAAAATTTCCTTTTGAATAATCTGTGGAAATCCTTCTAATCCGTGAAAATCCGTGTTTAAATAAAAGGTTTGAAACGGAACGGGTTTAGTGCTTGGAACGGAAGGTTTTTTAACTTCCTTTTAAGGATTCAGTCATGGATCGAAATAAAACCAATTTGTTTCCTTAAATCCGTTTAAATCCGCTTAATCCGCTTGATCCGCGGGGCTTTTTTCGTCCTGCGGTTTCTTGCTGATTTGGTGTTTATGGGTGACGATCGACCTGGGTTTTACCCAAGTTAAAACCATTATAAATAAATGCCCGGGATTTTTCAAGGGGGGGTATTTACGAACCAGGGGGCGTATGGTATAATTCGAAAAAGGAAAATGATTTTGAACGTTTTTTCTCCCGGAACCCACCCATGAAACCCTGCTTCCAAAGCCGAATGATGAAAGCGCTGCGCCGCGAGCCGGTCGATCGTACGCCGATCTGGATGATGCGTCAGGCGGGCCGCTACATGGCGGAGTACCGGGCCGTTCGGGAGCGCGGCTCTTTTCTGGACCTCTGCAAAAATCCGGACCTTTGCGCCGAGGTCATGCTCACGGCCGTGGAAAAACTCGGCGTGGACGCGGCGATCATTTTCGCTGACCTTCTGCCCATCCTTCAGGAAATGGGCCTCGATCTGGAGTTTCAGAAAGGGGAAGGCCCCGTCCTGCATAACGCGATCCATGACGCGTCCCGGATCGAAAATCTGCGCCCGCTGGAGGACGTTCAGGCGCTCGGGTACGTGTACGAGACGGTCCGCAAAACGCGCGCGGGCCTCGATGAAAAACTCCCCCTGATCGGCTTCGCCGGGGCGCCGTTTACGCTCGCCAGCTACGCCATCGAAGGGCGCGCAAGCCGGAACTACCTCGAAGTCAAAACCATGATGTACACCGCGCCGGAAGCGTGGGACCAGATCATGAGCCGGCTTTCCGATGCGGTCAGCGCGTACCTCTGCGCCCAGATCGACGCGGGGGCCGACGTTGTGCAGCTTTTCGACTCGTGGGTCGGCTGCCTCTCGACGCGGGATTACATTCGTTTCGTCCAGCCGTACTCGGCCCGGGTCGTGGATCAGGTGAAAAGCCACTCGCCGGAAACGCCGGTCATTCACTTCACGACGGGAAACCCGATGCTCCTGCCCGCGGTGGCGGCGGCTGGTGGAGACTGCATCGGCGCAGACTGGCGCATCGAACCCGCAGCGGCCTGGGCGATGATCGGCGAAGACCGCGCGTTTCAGGGAAACCTGGACCCAGCGGTTTTGCTGGCCGACGAAAAAGAAATGCGCCGCCAGACCGAAGCCATATTCCACCAGATCGGGAACCGTCCCGGCTTCATTTTCAACCTCGGCCACGGCGTGCATCAGCAAACGCCCGTGGAAAACGCGGTGAAACTGGTGAAAATCGTCCACGGGGAATAAGATTTTGATCCGATTCCTCACTCGTACTTGATGAACTTTCCTTGAATTCAAGCATCTAAATCCCTTTTTTTCATTTACCCAAAGGAAAATATTATGTCCGTTCCCAAACTCACTCGCCGTCAGTTCCTCGCCTCCGCATCGCTCGCGGCGGCCGCGGCTCCCTGCGTCCTTCCATCCCACGTGCTCGGCCTGGAAGGAAAACTCTCCCCGAACGAAAAACTTTACTGTGCCCACGTTGGTTACGGAAACCGCGGTCATGAGTTGATGGGCGGGTTCCTCGGCGCCGACGAGTTCCACTACGTCGCCGTGAGCGACTGCTTCAAGTCCCGCAAAGACGAAGCTGTCGGTCGAGTCAACGAGCGGTACGGGAATTCCGACTGCAAAGGGTACGACCGCTACGAAGACATTCTGGACCTGAACGACATCGACGTGATCATCAACTCCACGCCGGACCACTGGCACACGAAAATCGCCATCGAGACGGTCAAGTCCGGGAAGGACATTTACTGCGAAAAGCCGCTGACCCTCACCCCGATCGAGAGCCGCCAGATCGTCCGCGCGGTCCGGAAATACAATCGCGTCTTCACGGGGGGTTCCCAGCGCGTGATGGAAGACTACGGCTACATGGCCCCCGTGATCCAGTCCGGCGCGATCGGCCAGGTGAAGGAAGTTTACGTCGAAGTCGGAAACCCGCCGATCGAGTGCTGGCTCCCCGCTCAGGAACAGCCGGAAGGACTGGATTGGGACCGCTGGCTCGGTCAGGCTCCTTGGGCGCCCTACAATGAATGGCGCTGCTCGGGCAGTTACGGCGGCGGATGGCGTATTTTCCAGGAGTACGGGAACGGTTTCCTCGCGGACTGGGGCGCGCACAAATTCGCCGGTGCGCTCTACATTCTGGGGATGGACACGGAGGAGCCTGTGACGCTCCTTCCGCCGCACTGTGAAGAAAATGAAACGAACGGCGTACTGGCGATCTTCGCCAACGGAATGAAGATCTACCACGCCCGCGGCGGCCACGACATTACGTTCGTCGGCACGGAAGGGACCTTCCGCCACCAGCAGGACCGCGACCGGATCAAGCCGCTCCACGCGGTGGACGTCCGTCGCTACCACGGCGGTGCGCAGCGGATCCAGGACGATTTCTCGTGGTGCGTTCGTCACCGCGTGCGTCCGTTCCAGGACGTGATCTACCCGGCCACCGCCGCGGTTCTGTGCCAGCTCATGGCCTTCTGCTACCGCGTGAACCGCCGTCTCGACTGGGATCGTGAAACCTGCACGTTCAAAAACGATGAAGCCGCCTCGCGTCTTGTGCGCCGGGTGCAGAGATTCCCGTACCAGATCGAAGAGGTCTGATTTTCCCCCTCCTCTTTCAAGCCTCTTCTTTCCCGAAAAGGCCTGAACCCCGTCCACTCCCTTTTCCGGAGCGGCTTCCAAATTAACTTTTGACCTTTACAGGATTTAAAATGAAAAAAATATTTTTCCTCATTTTCCTTTTCGTCTGCTCCTTCGCCGCGGCGCAGGACGCTTCGCGGTACCTCGGTTCCATTAACGGAAATTTCGAGCAGAATCCCAAACTCGCCGACCTGCTCGGCCCCATGGCGGACTGGAACGGCGACCGGCTCGCCGCCCTTCAGACCTGGCAGGAGTACGTTTACAGAAACTCCGCTCCGGGTAAAGACCCCAGCGACGCCAAAGCGCAGATGAAAGAAGCGCTTCAGAATGATTCCGTCCCCAATGACGTGAAAGTCTTCCTGATCATGCAGTTCCAGCGCGTCGGTACCGCCGCCGATCTGCCCGCCCTCGTGCCGTTCCTCACCTCGCAGGAATACACGCTCCGCGACGAAGCGATCCGCACGATTTCGGCGATCCCGGGCGATGAAGCCGTCGCCGCGCTGAAAAAGGCCGCCGAGAAGGCCGACGACGCAGACCGTCAGCGTATTTCCCAGGCGATCCGTCAGCGCAATCAGGACATTTCAACGGCCGTGGAGACCGAATTCCCCCAGGCTTTGCCGTATGTGAGCGCCGACAAAGTGGAAGAGTACATGAAAGGCTGGTCCGGTTTCAGCGTCGAAAAGAAGATCCAGACACTTGCTTCGCTGACCGTCCTTGGTGACCGCAAGTACACGAAATACGCGGTGGAAGCCACCCAGACCACCGGCGATGATGAAGACTCCCGAGCGCTGCGCCGCGAAGGGATCCTCGCCCTCGAAAAACTCGGGACCGCGAATGAAGTCCCGCTTCTGCTCGAAAATCTGAAATTTGACCGCTGGCTGGTGGTGCTCGTCTCAAGCCGCATCGAATCGAAAGGTTTCGACGAAGCTTTGATCAAAGCCATGAACGACGCGGACGGAGATACGTTCTCGGCCATCTGCGCGATTCTGGCCGAGCGGAACGGCAACGTTTTCGAGGACATTGTGAAGCGCCTCCAGCTGAAAGACTGCCCGAACCGGAACTGGCTGATGGAAAGCGCGTGCAAAATGGCGACGAAAGAACAAACGCCGCAGCTCGCCGCGACCCTGGAACTTTTCAACGCTGGCCGTGACCGTGACGAAGCGGAAAAACGCATCGCGGCGGTCTGTGCGGGCGATTCCTCTGCGCTGACTGGAACGAACATCGAAATCCCGGAAGAAATCCTCCTTCCGCTGCTTGGCCGAATTGGTGACGACGCGGCCTGGGATCGGATCGAAGACGGCATGGAAAACGAGAAACTCCGCGACGCGGCCATCCGTGGCCTTTGCAATCTTCCCAACGCGAAGCAGGCTGAAAAGATGCTCGACGTGGTGGACGGTGACACGGTGAACGCCGACCAGAAAATTCAGGCTCTGCGCGCGTACATCCGGGTCGTTTCGCTCCGTGACGAGGAGATCGGGATCCGCGCCAATTCGCAGCAAAAGCTGGAAATGCTTCGCGAGGCCCTCAAACGCGTGACCCGCGTCGATGAGAAAAAGCTGATCCTCAGCCGCCTGAACGCGATCCGTGACCGCAAAACGGCCGAGTTCGCGATGGAATTCTTCGGCGATCCGGAGCTTCAGTTCGACGCTTACCGCGCGTTCCTCGACATTGCTCACCACGATAATGTGCGCAAGCCGAACGCCGATTTCTTCCGCCCGGTGCTGGAAGAGATCATTCGGAACTGCAAAGATCAGTACCAGGTTGAAAGAGCGAAGCGCTACCGCGATAATTTGTAAGATTTGAAACGCCGAAACCCGGGAGCCTCGCGAAAGCGGGACTCCCGCCTGATTCCTCCCTCCTTTCTTTCAGCGCTCACCATGAAACACTTCCTTCCCGTTCTTTTGTTTTTCCTTTCTTTTTCTACTTTCCTTCAGGCCGCCGAGCCGGTTTTGACGCAGGAAGAAAGCCAGGCGTTTTACCGGACGCTTCTGGAGGTCCTGCAAAATCCGGGGCCGTGCTACTCGCCCAAAACGCACCTGATCTACGGCTGCGACGTGGCGCAGCTTCCGACTCCCGAAATGGTGCGGGACCTGAACCCCAACCCGGTCGGTTACGGGTCGGGGCTGGACGACTGCGCGCTCTATTCCGGAACGCTTCTTTACGGTCTGGTGCGGCTTTACAATCGGACGCACGACGACACGCTGGCGCCGCTGGTTCGTGACGCCTGGCTCGGGATGCGCAACATCGGGAGCGCCCACCGGATCCGCGGCTACGTCACCCGCGGCGTGCATCCTGACGATCCGACCGCCAGTTACGTCACGTCCTCCCGCGACCAGTACACGCATTACGTCGAGGCGATCTGGGCGTACTACTTCTGCCCGGTGAGCACCGCCGAGGACCGGGAGGAGATCAAGGAGCTTCTGACCGTTCTGGCCGACTCGCTCATCGACGAGATCACGCCGGAAAACGACTGGTCGATCCGGCGCTCCGACGGTCTTCACGACCCGCGCGGACTGCACAAAATGTGGAAGGTTTACGCGCACGAGTGGGCCCGCCTCCCGATGATCTACGCCGCCGCGTGGCAGCTGACCGGAAAGGAGAAATACCGCGCCGAGTGCCTGAAATATTTGGACGAAGCGATCGCCCAGAGTCTCGATTTGCCGAACAAACCGGAAAACGAGACGAACGCGTGGATCCCCAGCTACAGTCTTTACCAGATGGCCTGCTCGCTGGAAGTTTTGTACGTGACCGAGCCGGACGCGGAACGCAAAGCGCGGATCCTTGAGGCGATCCGGGTCTGCTCGGCCTTTTCTCAGAAACGCCTGCCGAAACTGACGGTCGGGCGGTCCAGCCTCCGGGATTTCTCGGAACTTCTCATCGCAGAGTCCGTTCTTCCGGACCTTCCCATCCCATCGGAGGCCCGGGAACCCCTGAAAGAAACGCTGAAAGTGGACGGTCTCCGCTCCAAATACCTCGGCCAAACCGCGCATTTGATCCGGCTCTACGCCAACGCGGTGGCTTCCGGTCTGGCGCCGCTTCCGGACGCCGTTTCGCCCGCCAAACCCCAAGAGGAAACGACCGCCGCGCCCGCCGTGCCGACGGAGAAAAAACTCTCCCGCTTCGTCTGGACCCAAAAGCCCAACCCGCCGCGCGTGAACCCGAATCTGGTCTATTTCGTCGTTCCGGGAGTTTGCGAGAGCGAGGACTTTCCGAAACTCGCGAGCCTGCCCGCCCGAACCATCACGTGGGCCACGGGCTGGAACGAAGAAATCTCCACGCCACGCGCGGACTTCATTCTGACCGATGCCGTGACCGACGCGAAGATCCAGGCGTGGAAAGCCCGCAAGAAGCCGTTCTTCGTGCTGGTTTCGGCCGCTCCGACGCTCGAATCGGTCCCGGCGTGGAATGCGCTGAAAGCCGCCGCGCCCGCGTTTCAGGCCGTGATTTGGGGAAATGGGCCGGAGCCGTGGCAGCTGAAACTCGACGCCGAGGCCCAGAAGTACGCCCTGCCGGTCCCGCTGGGCCGCGCGTACATGCAAATGGACCGCTGGGAATTCGTTCTGCGGCCAGTCAGTTCCGTCCCGGAGGACATTAAGGCCCGCCGTCCGCGCGTCTGGAGCATGACTCCCGACCTGGTCGCCGTCAGTGACGAGTTAAGGCCCGAATCGGTCCCGGACGCGGAATCTTACGTCCGTGTTTCGGTCAAAAATCCGTCGTCCCTCGAGCTGACGAACGGCTCGCCGTACATTCCGATCGGGACGAACCTCTGCATTCTGCGCGACGCCCAAACCAACGCGGCCGGCGAAACGACCGTGCGTTTGCTCAGCGATGAGGAAGCGCTGGAGCGGCTGGAGTTTTACTTCCAAAAAATCTCGGAAAACGGCGGAAACTACGCCCGGATCTGGCTCGGAATGCCGCAGTTTGACATCGAAACGGAAAGACCGGGGCATTTCGACCCTAAAAAGATCGAAAACGTGCGCCGGATGCTCGATCTGGCCTCAAAATACGGCATTCGGCTGAAACTCTGCATCGAGCACTTCCGCAAACTGGGCGAAGAAGGCCCGTGGGAAAACGGTCACGTCACGTTCAGCAAACCGATCTACCGGGAAACGCTCAAGAACATGCAGGGCTTCACCGACACCGAAACGGGCAGGGCGTACTACCTCGCCCGGACCGCGAAGTACATCGAAGAATTCGGCTCGCACCCGGCGGTTTACGGCTGGGAGCTTTGGAACGAGGTTTACTTCCCGGTCGAATGGACGTACTTCATGCTGGACCGCGTGAACGCCATGCAGCCGAAGCAGATGGTTTTCCAGTCGCTCGGAAGTTTCGACTCGGAGGTCCAGTACCAGCGCAACGTCGAGTACACGAAGATCCCGAAAAATATTCTGCTCCAGATCCACCGCGACTACGACCCGGGCGCGTCGCTGCCGATCTGCCAGGCGCCGATGGACCAGCTCTGCGCCAGTGCGGTGCAGACGCC
>JAFTCU010000209.1 GCA_017454585.1 Thermoguttaceae bacterium
GTAATATTCGATCTGGTTGGAGCCGTCCGGGTTCATGTGCATCAAAAGTCGCGAGAAATAGTGCGGCGTATCGACGTACTCCCAGCGGAGGTAAAGGACGCGCCCGTTCGGCAGAACGATCGGGTTCCAGTCCTGGTCCTGTTCGAACGTGACCTGACGGACGGTCTTGAGGTCTTTCTCGACGCGGAAGATGTTCCCGACCAGGCCGCTGCCGCCGATGCAGGGCACGCCCATCATCGAGGCGCTCGAAACGAAGAGGAAACCGCCGTCCGGGAGGTAGCACCCCTCCACGTTATCGACGTCCGGGCCGATGGTCGGCGAGATCTGCCTGAATTCCTCCGGTTTGTCGAGGCTGGTTTCGTAAATCTCCCACGTATTTTTCTCGGAAAGGCACGTGACGAGCATCCGGTTCGCGTCCCAATGGAGGCAAATGTCGCCGATGAAACTGCCGTTGAGCGGCTTTACGGCCGGAACCAGCTCAGCGTCCGGGTCGGAAAGACGCAGGATCTGAAGCATTCCGTTTCTCGGGTGCTTGCCGCGGGAACAGTTCGACATCCAGTTCGCTTGAAGGTCTGAATCCCCGGTGCGTACCAGAAGACGGTCAAACGAAAGGAGCGGATTGGCCATGAGAGCCTCACGGCGGAATTTCAGGAAGTCCGGCGCGGCCGCCAGAGCCTTTTCGACCTGGTCTTTATTTTCCGGATCGACGTTGAAAACGTTCTTGAACTGCTCAAACTGCCCGAGGTATTTGGCCGAGTCGTACTTTCCCGGGTTGGAGGCGCCGAGGTCCTCGATCGCCGCCTTCAGGGAGCTCATCGAATCGATCGCGTATTTCAGGTCGGGCGAGATCCGGTCGAGTTTCTTTTCGTACACGAGTCGGGCCATACGGCGGCGGCTCTCGATTTTTTCCTGCTCGCTGAGGTAGAGCGCCGGGTCGTTCTCATCCCCGAGGATCTGCATTTCCACGATGCACGAGGCGGGGCCGCTTTTGGTCATTTCCGTGCCGGCCGGGAGGCTGTAGCAACTCCAGAAACTGACTTCGACCCAGTCGCACGGCCCGGCGGTGAGGTACTTGCCGTCCTGCGTTTCCCGGAAGGAAGTCTTGAACCCGCCGCGGTCGTTTCCGACCACTTTGGAACCGGTCGAGAGTTTGCCATCTTCCGGGAAATTCTGCGGTTTGACGCCGGGTTCGGCCGAGTTGTTCGCGAAGCGGACCTCGTAGCGCTGATTGACGCGCGTGTCGATGTTGCCCGTGTAGATGGCGAACTCCTTGATGTTGCGCGGCCGACCGAGGTAAATGTACATTTTGGCCGGGTTTCCTTCGATGAAGGCGCGGCCGTCGTCGCCGAACGTCCCGACCATTCCGTCGAAGAGAAAGAGGTACGCGCCCGAACCGATCCCGGTGGATTCCTTGATCTTGGAGCCGAAAAAGTTGAGGAAATTCAGATCGTGCTTCTGCGTGACGTCGGAATCCATCGTCTTGAATTCCTCAGGCGTCCACGCCTTTTCGGTGTATTGGACCTCCGCCAGTGCCGGGAGGGCAAGAAGCAGGAGGGCTGCGAAAGATGAAAGGGAGAATTTGGTGTGCATGGTATATTTAGATTAAAGGGTAGGGGAAAGCTAAAATTCGGAGGGCCGGCGTCCTACCGGTCAAGTTAA
>JAFTCU010000210.1 GCA_017454585.1 Thermoguttaceae bacterium
CACGGATTTTCACGGATTAAAAAGATTTCCACGGATTTTTTAAATAGAATTTAAGTATTTGCAGGAGTTTCCCTGAAAAAAACGGAATCCTTTTAATCCATTTAATCCGTGGAAATCCGTGTTTAAATAAAAGGAGGAAGTGGAAAGGGCGCGGCGTTTAAAAAAGATTGGTTTTTTAAATCCAATCCGCCTCATCCGCCTGATCCGCGGGGCCTGTAATCGCTGGAGTGTGCAACGGGTTGGACGTGAACCCTGGAATGGTCCCAAATCGTAAGCGGTCCTTCGTCTCTTCACCCAAAAACCAAAACCGGCAGGGTCGTGAGGCATTCCAGTTCGTGGACCAAGGCTTCGTCTGGGGCAGCGAGGAAGTCGATCCCGTCGAGCAAAGCGGCCCGGGCCTCCTCGACCGACACAGCGCAGACGCCGATGAGTTTTTTCGTTCCGAGCAGATTTCGAACGTTTTTGACCGTTTCCGAATCCGGCAAAACACGCAAAAAACCGGCGAATTCCGGCTCCAGCGCCCGTTGCGGGTCGGAGGTGAATTTCAGTCCGCCAGCCTGCCAGACACCCTTCTGCGTACTTTCGAGCGTTTTCGATTCCAGCCGGCGCAGCGGAGAGTCTTTCGTCACGGTAAAGAAAACCACCCGCTGGAGCGTGTACGACGCGTAACGCATCTGCTCAAACTCACGAGCAGCCTCAGGCTGGGTCAGTTTGCTGAACTCCTCGAGCGAGCGCAGGGACTCCTGAAGCCGTGAGAAATTGGCGTCCAGAACGGCCTGGAGCGACGAGCGGCTGAACTCGGTCTTCGTCTCGATCCGCGTCCCGACATCCGCCTCGGTCTCCCGGTACGCCAACCGCTCGGGCATCGGGAATTTCAGGACGTTCTGAACCAGCCGGTGGCGCAGTTTTTTCAGATTTTCGACCAGGAACGGATCGTCCTGAACGAAACGGACAAAATCCTCAATGACGCGCAGCGCCTCGCAGGCCCGATTGGCCGAGGCGTCGATGACTCGCAGGTAAATCGTGGAATCCGGCATAAAAAACGGACCTTTCCAATGAGGTAATTAATAAAATGGAACCGTCCCAAGGTTCACGTCAAGCCCACTGCAAACTCAAGCGATTATAGGCCCCGCGGATTGGATTTAAAGAGGTTTCACTACAAACCCCGTTTCCAAAGTGCAAGTCTCCGCTCGCTTTAGACCTTGATTTAAACACGGATTTCCACGGATTAAAAGGATTCCCACGGATTTTTAAGGGGGATTTAAGGTTTTGCAAGAGTTTCCATGAAAAAAACGGAATCCTTTTAATCCATTTAATCCGTGGAAATCCGTGTTTAAATAAAAGTGGGAAGTGGAAAGGGCGTGGCGTTTAAAAAGGATTGATTTTTTAAATCCCATCCACCTGATCCGCGGGACCTATAGCGGCTTGGGGCGTTCCCGGAGCGGTGGATTTTCGCGTGCGTTGGACTTGGGGGTTCCCAGCGCGGCCAGAATTTTCTCCGCCGTTTTTCTTGCCGCTCCCGGCTGACCAATTTGCTCCCGAAGCGCCGCCAGCCGTGCCGCGCACTCGTCCCGGGCAGACGGGTCCTGGAGCCAGCGCAGAAGGTCCGCCGCGATCCAGTCGCTCCGGTCGCAGTACGTCAAGTACTCCGGAAAAATCGCGTCCCGCGCATCGTCCGACCCCGGGCGGAACTCGGGATTGGGCCGGCGGAAGGGGTTTTCGAGCGTCAGAAGATTCACCAGCGTGATGAACCGGACCCGGCGGAACCAGTACTGGAGCCACCAGCCGACCCGGCCAACGCGGTACGAAATGACCGTCGGAACCGCGTGATGCAGGAGTTCCAATGAGACGCTCCCCGAAACGCTCAGGCAACAGTCGGCGGCCTGGATGATCTCCGGCGTTTGGCGCGTTAAAACCACAATATTTCCGGGTTTCTCATCCTGATTTTCGAGAAAATCGCGAATCCACGCCGCATGCTCGTCCCGAAACGCCGCCACGGCAAAATGCACGTCTGGCCGCTTCCGCTGGATTTTTCGTACCGCGTTCCAGAAAATCGGGAAATTCCGCTGGACCTCGCCGGTCCGCGAGCCGGGAAGAAGCCCAACCAGAGGTTTAAGCCCACGCAGCCGCTCGAGTGTTTCGGAACTCCGCGGGTAATTCCGCACCTCATCGAAAAACGGGTGGCCGACGTACTCGACCGAAACGCCGTGCTTCGCGAGCCAGTCCGTTTCAAACGGCAGACCGCTGAAAACGTGGTCGATCAGGCGGCGCATTTTTTTCACGCGGCCCTGCTTCCACGCCCAGATCTGGGGCGGAGAGTAATAAAAAACCGGGATCCCGTGCCGCTTCGCCCTCTTCGCGATGTGCCAGTTAAAGCCCGGGTAGTCGATCAGGATCACGGCGTCCGGCGGGTCCGACCGAAACATTTCCTCCGCCTGATCCGCCAGCGCGAAGAACTTCCGCAGCTGCTTCAGGACCTCCGAGACCCACATGACGGCGAGCGTCGTGAGGTCGAAAATCGGGTCCAGACCGGCGTCCTTCATGCGCGGCCCTCCAAAACCGACACACTGGACGGTCGGGTCCAGCTCGCGCAGAGCCTGGATCAGATTGGCGCCGTGAACGTCACCGCTCGGCTCGCCCGCGGAAAAAAAAAGTTTCATGATAAACCATACGGGGACGACGCTTCCAGCGTCGTCAAAAGCGTTCAATATTAAAATCGATTCCCGTTTTAACGACGCTGGAAGCGTCGTCCCCACAAATTATGGATTTTGAAACGACGCTGGAAGCGTCGTCCCCGAACCCGGGAGAAAATCGCATTACGTTCCGCATTATAGCACAGCGGGAAAAAAAGTCAAGTTTTCCGGAAAACTTTTTGGAAAATTTTCATTCCCCACTTGACAAAACGGGAGAATTCGCTATACTTTAATTAATTGAAGCGACGGCGCTTCCAGGAGTCCTCATTCGCGACTTCAGGAAGTGCCGTTTTTGTTTGGAAACCCTGTAATTATTCCAAAATTCAGAAATCATTCAGGAGGAAAATCATGACTATTCCCGCAGGATATAAACCTCTGCTCTCACTGCGCGAAACCGAACGCGCCATCAAGCAGCTGAAGGATCATTTCGAGGCGGAACTTTCGCGGAACGTTCGACTCCAGAGAGTCACCGCCCCGCTCTTCGTCCGCAGTAATACGGGCCTGAATGATGACCTGAACGGCGTTGAAAAACCGGTTTCTTTTCACGTGAAACAGGCGGATTCCGACGCGGAAATGGTTCAATCGCTCGCCAAGTGGAAGCGTTTCGCCCTGAAACGGTACGATTTCCAGCCGGGCGAGGGCCTTTACACCGACATGAACGCGATCCGGCCCGACGAAACGCTCGACTGCCTGCACAGTTTGTACGTGGACCAATGGGACTGGTGCAAAGTGATCCGGCCCGAGGACCGAAACGTCGAAACGCTGAAGGAAACCGTGCGCCAGATTTACGCCACGATCTATGAAACGGAGCAGTTTGCCGCGTCGATCGTCCCGGGTATCACGCCGGTCCTTCCCAAAGAGATCACGTTCGTTTCTTCGGTCGAAATGTGCAATCAATTCCCCGACAAAACCCCGCTTGAACGTGAATCGGAATATTGTAAAAAGTACGGAGCCATTTTCGTGATCGGGATCGGCGGCGAACTTCCCGACGGTACGATCCACGATGGTCGTGCGCCGGACTATGACGACTGGACGACGCCACGCGAAGACGGCGGGATCGGGCTGAACGGCGACATTCTGGTCTGGAACCCGGTCCTGGGCCGCGCCTTCGAGCTTTCCTCGATGGGGATCCGAGTCAATCCGGAAACGCTTTTGCGCCAGCTCAAAATTCGCGACTGCGAGGAACGCGCCAAACTCCCGTTCCACCAGATGCTCCTCAACGGCGAACTTCCGCAGACGATGGGCGGCGGGATCGGCCAGTCGCGCCTTTGCATGTTTATGCTTCGCTGCTGCCACATCGGCGAGGTCGCGGTAGGGATTTGGCCCGATGCAATGATCAAAGAATACGCCGATGCTGGCGTGACGCTTCTTTAAGGAAACTGCACCCTTTTTCGCAAGTATTCTGAAAAATCGGTCGAAAAACAAAAGAGACGGAAAACTATTTTTCTGGTTTTCCGTCTTTTTGACGTATTCTTTCCTTTCGAGATTTTAAGGAGAAAACCATGCGATTCCGTTTTCCCGTTTTCTGTCGTGCCCTGTTGCCGCTCCTGATTTTGATTCTGATTTCGGTTTCAGTGTCAGCTCAAGAGCAGGCGATCCCGAACGCCAATTACGACTGGGGAATTAATCTTCTGCGCGATGGCAGAACTCTGGACGCGCAAAAACAGTTTGCGAAGGAACTGAATACCGGCTTCAAAATCGCGACGGAACGCTGGCTCGACTCCATTTGCTACGCGGCCATGCTGGGGGAATCGCAGTACCAGCTTGGGCAGTACGGCTCAGCTCTGGAGAATTTTAACACGGCGATCCGCATTTCGATCCAGTACTCCAACTGGCTTGCAAACGTTCAGAATCTTCCGAATCCCAGCGCGTTTACGTTGAAACCCATTCCGTGGGGTGATCCGAATCCCGGGCGCAGGCTTCTGAATGTTCCGAGCAAATTCCCGATCCTTTTCGGTGATTTGAATTACGCAGACAAATACCGGACCGGTGGGGTCGCGATGGCGCCACAGCTGAAACCGATTCGTGGGGTAGAAATCGCACGCTGCACGATGCTTGCCATGCGCCGCCGTGCGGAACTCCTCGGACCTCTGGGAGCGGGTGACGAGCTGAACGGCCAATTCGTCACCAAAACCTCACTCGTTCAACGCGCACTGGCCGGGACCTGGTTCCAGGCTTGGCTCGACATTGAGTTGGGGCTTGGCTACCTGGCTGTCGGGAAAACTGACGAGGCGGCCATGGCTCTTCAAAAAGGAGCGCTGATCAATGGAAGCGCCCATCCGCTGAGCGTCATTGCGTATATCGAACTCGGCAAACTCCAAATGAAAATCGCCAAGTACGAAAAAGCGTATAATTATTTCCTCGAAGCCGCTACGATTGCGTTTTATTACGAGGATGTGGAAGGCATGACGGAAGCGTTCGAGGGGCTGGAAACCGCTTACTGTCTCCGGAATCCGCAGATGATCTGCCCACCGCTCGCCCCGGCCGCCGAATGGGCGAAAATCAAGAAACTCGCGCTCCTTTTTGCGACACTTCAGACAGCAGCGGCGGATGATTTCCTTCGTCTGCGCCAGCTCAAACCCGCGGCAGATTGCCTGCTTTTGGCAGAAAAAGCGGTGGGAAAGCCCGACCAGTACGTTCTGAAAGGCCGGCTCGGTTCCTCCATCAATTTCCATAAAGCCCGGATCGCGTTCCAGAATCCGGCCCCTGCGTCTCAGGCCAACGGTTACGGCTTCCTCGGGAGTTCCATGGAATTTATGAGTTTCGGAGGAATCTGGAATTTCCAGATCAACCAGGTGGACGCTCTCCTGCTGAACGGCCAAACGACCACACGAAAAGCGCTGGAACTTTACTCCCTGCTTCTGCGTGAACCCACGGCTTTGGACTGGGCACTGAATCCTATCGAGGCCATGAGCGCCACCGTCACGCCCCGATCTGGAACGTGGGAAAACTTCTTCCTCTGTGCCATCGACATGGAAAAGAAAGAAGACGCGCTTGAAATCTCCGAACGGGCGCGGAAGGCGGCTTTTCTCCAAACGCTCGACCTCGGCGGACGTGTGCACGCTCTGCGGCTTCTGCTGGAGGGCCCTGAAAAGGACCTGACTGTCACGCAGGCCCAGAGAAAACGCGACATTTTAACGGAGTATCCAGCGTTTGAAAACTGCTCGAAAAAAGTGCAGGACCTCCAGATCCAAATCCGAAAAATGAGCCTTCCGGTCACCGCAGGCCAGAAAAGTGAGCAGCGGGAACTCGCCGATGCGCTAAAGCAGATCGCAGAGCTTTCCCGGATGCAGGAGTCGATTCTTATGTCCATGGCCCTGGATCGGCGCGTGATCGAGATTTTGTTCCCCAAAGTTCGGACGTGCAAGGAAATTCAGGCGTCACTTCCGAAAGGGGAAGCCCTGCTTGTCAGTTTCGCCGCCCGCAATCAAATGTTTTTCTTCCTGATGAACAATGAACGCATGGCGATGTGGAAGATTTACGATTCCGGCTCCGGTTCCGGCAGTTCCCGTAAAAACAAAGCCGGGACGAATCTTTTGACGTCGCTCCAGACGAATTTTGCGTCGATGCTCCGGGAAATTGGATTAGGCGGCGGAACCATACCCGCCAAAACCTTTCAGGAAAATAACTGGCAAAAAAGTTCCCAGCGTGTCATGGCCGACCTGACGAAAAACTCGCAGGCCAATTTCGCCAGTGCTGACTTTTCGTCACTCGTCATCGTGCCGGACCGTTTTATGTGGTACTTGCCTTTTGAGGCTCTGCAAATTCAGACTGCGAAAGGTGCAAGGTCAACGATTTCCCAATTTTCGATCCGCTACGCTCCGATGGCTTCCCTCGCGACCCCCTGGAAGAAAACGCAGTACCCCAAGTCACCGTACTCGATCATCGTTGCGGGAAAGAACACACCCAACGAGAAAGCTGTGGATCGGCTCGAAAAAACGCTTGAGCGCCCGGTTCTTTTTGAAGAAAAAAGTTTCGGCGGGATCCAGCCCGGCACGCCAGGGACTGGTTCGTCCGTTTTCGCGCCGGAATTCGACAAAATGTTCGTCTTCGATGATTTGAAAAACACCGAGGGGGACTCCTACGGGATCTTCCCGATGGCATTGGACCGCACATCCAGGGAAGGCTCACTCGGTTACTGGTTCCTCCTTCCATCCGGGTCGCCGCGTCTGATCGTTCTGGGCGGAATGCGTACCCGGTGCGAGGAATTGGCGAAAAAAACTTCCAGGAAAAACAAAGTGTCGGTGTTCGTCCCGGGTCAGGAGCTTTTCCTCACCAGCATGGCGTTTCTTGCGAATGGCGCGGATACGATCGTCCTTCCACGCTGGCGTCTGGAAGGGGATTCCCCCTGGAAACTCGCGGCTCTTTTCAACGCCCAGCTTCCCACGACCGAAACGTCTGCGGACGCATGGAGGCGTGCTGTCCTGAAGTTCAGTGCGGGTGACGTTTCCATCCAGTCCGAACCGCGCATCGGTAAGAGTGACGAGATCGAGCTGATCCCCGCTTCCCACCCGCTCTTCTGGGCCGGCTTAATGCTGATCGACAGCGGATCCGGTTCTCTGCGCTCCAAAGAACGTCTGGCTCGTCCGGATGACGAAGCGCCTGCGGAGGAAGAGATTCATCCCATTCCCAAAGAAGAAAAACCTGTGATGAACGCGGAGGAACCGAAAGAGCCGGCTCCGGAGCCCGTCCGGGATAAAGGCAGGTTGGCGCCGCTTCCACCCATGGGTGGTGGGAATCTACCTTCAATTCCGATGGGGGGAGGAGGAAACCCGCCGCGAATTCCGATGGGTGGTGAAAAACCCGCGCCGCTGGAGTAAAGACCTAATCTTTAAATTTCGTCAGAAAAGCAAAAACCTTCTGCGCGGTTTCGGCTCCCGTCGCGCTGTGGCGGCTCAGTTCCGCGAAGACGCCTCCGGAATAAGAGATGGTACGCAAAGCCGAGAAAAACTCTTCAAAATCGACTTCACCCTCTCCCGGAAAAAGGTGCTCGTGAACACCGCGCCGCGCATCGTCGAAGTGAATATTCACCAACCGCCCGGCGTGACGCTGAACGTAAAACGGGATCGGCTCGTTCTGGCAGAATAAATGCCCAACGTCCAGCGTAAGACGAAGTTTCTCGGGTGCCGAATCCAGAAGCCGCTCGAACTGGTCCATCGTCGCGATGAACATCCCCGGCTCCGGTTCAAACGCGATTTTCACGCCCCGCTCACCGGCAAAATCGACCAGCTTCTTCAGTTCCTCCGCCAGCCGCGCCAGCAGAACGGTTTCCGACTCCGAAGCCAACGGCGCCCCGGACCAGATGGAAACGCAGTCGCTCCCCAAAGCCTGCGCCAGTTCGACGGCCCGGGCGTAAAATTTCTGCCGCAAGGCCCGCGGGGCCGGGTCCGGATCGAGGAGGTTCGGCGTGTGTTTCTTCCACGGGTTGAGCAGGAACCGCGCACCGGTTTCCACCACGCTCCGCAAACCACTGCACCGAACGGTTTCCTGGAGCTCCGCCAGCGGCACACGCCAGAAAAAATCACCGTCCCGCCGGGCGAGCAGGTCGTGGTCGAGCGTAATCGCGATTCCCTCGTAGCCGATTTGCGAAAGAAGGCTCACCGCGTCCTCAAACGCATGGTGAGCCAACCCGTTTGTGTTGAAGCCAAAGTACATAAAAACGACCTAAAAATCCAGGCTTGGATCGTTTAAAATGTCGATCTTTTCCTCGGAAGCGCGACCCAGTTCATCGTCGTCCTTTGAAGATGCGGCAGGCTTTTGAACTTCCGATTTATCATTCAGTGTGTCATCATCCAACGCACTGGGTTCTTTATTTTCGGCAGGTTTTTCGTTCTGCTGATCGTTCTTCGAATCTTTCGCGTTTTCAGCGTCACCGGATTCTTCGCCTTCTGCTTTGGCTTTTTCTTCACCGTCCCCGGAAGCCTCCTCGTCTTCGCCCTCGGCCGGTTTGGCCTTTTTCTGGAACATTTCTTTCGGAAGGTAAAGTTTGCAAGCTGAATCACCCTGCGCAAGAGGTGGAAGCTCCAGACGCAGCGCCTCGATGGATTCGAGTCTCGGCGGGTTAAAGATCAGCACGTCGGTGAATTTTTCGCCCACATCGACCTGCATGTCTTTGTCGGCTTGGTCCGGAACTTCAAAGCGCTGGGTTTTGTACTGGTTTTTACCGGCGAAAAGCTTCACACCGGCGGCTCCCTTTGCGCCCCAGCCCGGAACATCGAGCAGGATCCCGTCGCCGTTCACGTTTTCCACCTCAATTTTGATGAAGCAGAACTCGGTGTCCTTTTTCGGGGACCGCGTATTCGGATTCATATCGCTGAGTTTGGCGTTTTTGATTTTCCGGATGAAGACCTTCGCACTTCCGAATGTGCAGGACTGCCACTTTCCGTCGACATACGGCGTCTTGTAGCCTTCCTCCGCATATTCGGTCGGGATCCCATTTTCCTCAGCGGCTTTTACTTCTTCATCAGCGTTTTTATCGCCGTCCTCCTCGTCGGACTGGGTGTCACTTTCCGCCTTTTCGTCATCGGAAGTTTCCGCCGTTTCATCGGTCAGAACCTCTTCCTCGGCAACCGCGTTTTCATCGGTGACCTTTGGCTTGGAGGAACCTTTGCAGGAGACAATGACCAAAATCAGAACCGCCAGAACAATGACCGCGCCGGTCGCGCCGGCGATGATCATAAAATTCCGCTTCTGAATTTCTTTTTTCGTCAGAGGCTTTTTCTCGGTTTCTTCCCCCTCCTCAGCCGCGCCCTTTTTATGAGCGGCTTTTGCGCCTGCTTTCGAGGCTGGGCGTTTGACGGACGAGGTTTTTCCAGACTTCGTTCCATGGGAAACGGAAGAATCAAATCCGAAATCAAACGTTTCAGGCTCCGGCTCTTCCTTTTTCTCCTGAACGGTTTTGGGGAGCGGCGGCGTAGGGATTTTTTTCGCGGTAGGAACAACGACAGGCGGGTCCTTTACGGTTGGAACGACGACCGGCGGCTCCTTGGGTGGAACCGGAACAGCGACTCCCATCGGAATCGCAGCGGTTGGGAAAAGTCCCTTCACATTTTTGGCGAGTGTCCATTCTTTGTCCGTGTCACGGCGAACCGGATCATTCGGCGTAATACGCTTTTCATCCGCCAACTGTTTCAGCTCTTGCGAGGTAAAAGGACCTATTTCTTTGCCGGCCATTTTATAGTACCACTGCACTGCCATGGAAAACCTCTTTATAAAAATGAAGTATTACTCTTAATTGTTTTATTTTTTATTTTTCCCTGAACGCGCAAAAGCGGCCAAAAGCCCGCCACCGAGGAGGAGCAAAACCCACGCAGCCGGCTCCGGGACAGAATTCCCGTCCACGACCTGAACTCCCTGCGGGACCAACATGAAGCGCATCCACTGCGCCGTTTCCGGGAGCTGGGAAACATCGTAGCGCAGCGACGCGCCGTCCGTTTGCAGTGTCGTGTTCGTTCCGAAAAGGGTGAAAGTGTCGCCCATTTCGATGTCGGTCGGGTCGAAATCTTCCGTAAAGTTCAGGTTGACCGTCGCCCCATCGAGGTCAAGCGTCGTGGCGGCCGCGAAAACGATCTGGTCGTAGGAAGTTTTGCTCGCGACGTCGAAATTCAGGATCGAGCCGTCTTCCAGGGCGAGCGTACCGTTTTCGGTGATCGTGATCGTGCCGATCCCCTTCGTGACCGTGCCGTCCGCGTTCAACGTGTCGCCGGGAGAAATGGTCGCGCCGGAGCCGAGTGTCGTTGTGAAGTTGATCGAGCCGTTGCCCATGAGCTGATTCTCGAAACGAAGCGTCGGGACCGTCGAGTTCCGGGTCAGCGCGCAGTTATCCAGAGAAACGATGCCGCGGTAAACCTGATTGGTGCCGCGCATGAGGAACGTGGTCGTCGCTATAATATTATTGTCGATGTACGTTTTTGCGGAGTCCGTACTGATCCCGCCGTTTTTGATGTAAATGATCCCGGAGCCGAAGCGG
>JAFTCU010000211.1 GCA_017454585.1 Thermoguttaceae bacterium
AACATTTATGGGCGAAAATGCCTATGGTGTCCAAAAAGAAATTTCATCCTGGATCGAATCTGTGGATGTGATCGTATTTCACAATGATCGCGACGATATTGCCCAGCCCTTTTGGTCAAAAGAAATGGATGTCGCGACGGCAAAGGCTGCAAAACAAAACTGCAAAGCGGTCGTAAGATTTTGTATCGCGCCGGAGGAAAAAGAGCCGAGGGTAATTTTATTCACGGAAACGGAATTCCAAAAACCAACCATCGACGCGCCTTATGAAGTGAGTACGATTTACTCAGGCCTTTATGTCAAATCGGTCTCTTTGATTTTTTATGACAAAGAGACAAAAGAGATTTTCTGGAACATCGATTTGGCAAATTATAAAAATAAATATACGTTAGAGAGAGAAGCGAGCCGTCAGGCTGAAATTGAAAGACGCCAGGCCGAAATTGATAAACTTCGGGCTGAAAGAGAAGAAAAGGAAGCGAAACGTCAGGCCGAAAAACAGGCTGAAGAAAAAAAGAAGAATGAACACGCCAAAAAAGTACTTGAGTTTTATCAGGATTGGGAAACGCCTGAAGGGAAAATTTTCGCCAAATACATTAAATCCCAAAAGAATATCGTCATTTTTGAGAAAGAGGATGGTTCGCAAGTTCAGGTAAACTACGAAGATCTTACTCCCCAATACCAGGATTTGATCAAACTGTCAAAGACCTTTAAAAAAGTCAAAAACACGCTTGTGAATCCTCGCATGTGGGACGAGCCAGGCTATTCTTCTTCCCGTTCGGGAAGCCGCAACTCTACCCCGAGAAAAAAATTCAAGGCCGCATTTGTTAAACTCAGTACAGATCCTGAATCCTATCGAAAAGATCTGTACGTGTTTCTGCGGCTGGAAAACAAGAACATCCGTATGATTCCTTTGTCACAATTGAGCGAAAGGGATAAAAAATGGTTTGAGAATACCTACAATGAATTCTTGAAAGCCAAGCAGCATTACGAAGAAAAATACTTCGTCAGGCTTCTGGATGAATGATCCACAAAAAAGCCACTTCGTACCCACCAGGTCGAACCGCGGGTCAAAAACCGGGTCACGAAATGAAAATCAATCAATAGAAAGGAAACGCAAGAAAAATTTTAGAGGTGTCTCAAGTGTCGTAAAAAAGGGCACTTAAAGCGCAAAGACAGGAAAATAAAAACAGGCAGGCGAACCGAAATTCACCTGCCTTGATACCCGGTATAGGACTCGAACCAATGACCCGCTGATTAAGAGTCAGCTGCTCTACCAACTGAGCTAACCGGGCGTTAATGATGTATTTATTATACGGGTTTTTGTTTTTTTTGCAAGAGGGGGGGCACGATTTTTCTTCGTTTTTCTCCCGATTTTCTTTCGGGCCACTGCTTGACAGGTTCTTGGGCCTCTGATAAAATGGTCTTATTCGGTTTATTCTGCTTTCAAATTCAATCCACGAAAGGAATCCCTCCATGAAACGTTTCCCGATTTGTGCCGTTTGTTTCGTTTGTCTTGCCGCTTTTGCGGTTTCTTTCGCCCTGGCTCAGGAAAAGGCTCCGGCCCAGGAGGGGTGGATCAACCTCTTCGAAGGGAAAACCCTGGCCGATTTTGACTGTTACCTTGACGAAAACGGGGTCAAGGAAAACGTGTACACGCTGGAAGACGGCGTTCTCAAGGTCAGCGGGAATCCTTTCGGCTGGCTCTCTCCCAAGGGAACCTACAGGAATTTCGTCTTCGAGACGGAAATTTTCTATCCCACCGACGACCCCAAGGCCAACAGCGGGATCTTCATCCGAATCGCCGAACCGGAAAACCGCCCCGCCCCGCTCTTCCTGCCGCCGTGCATTGAGTGCCAGCTCCAGACCCAGAATATTGGGCATCTGTTCGCCTTCCACGGGCATACGCTCATCGGGGCCTCGGACCGTTACTCCTATCGTGAGCGCAGCGAGACCAACGGGAACATCAAGCCTGAATTGCACAAACTCCTGAACGTGAAAAACGCGCAGGTCGAGGGCTGGAACAAGCTCGCGATTTTCTGTCACGAGGACCTGGTCACGGTTTTTCTGAACGGCCAGGCGGTCAACGGGGCCTGATACGTGACGAACGCCGCCGGGCGCATCGGGTTCCAGTCCGAAGGCGGCCAGATTTGGTTCCGGAACGCCCGGATCCGGCCGATGGACGAGAAATGAGCCGTGGTTCCCGTCCAGCGATTGGATTTAAAAGTTCAAGCCTTTTTCCAGAGGGTGAGAACCGCTTGGTTTAAACCTTCATTTAAACACGGATTTACACGGATTAAAAGGATTTACACAGATTAGTTTTAAAAGAGTTTCCAGTTTTTTTCCAGTTTTAAAAAATCTGAAAAGAAATCCTTTTAATCCCTTTAATCCGTGTAAATCCGTGTTTAAATGGAAGGTTTGAAGCGGAACTGGCTTGGAGTTTACCAAAGATGAGTCTCGCGTACACGGGATTCGAAACGTTTTTCTGTTTTTACTGCTTCACCTGAAGAGGAACCTCATGCCTGCCCAAAATTCTTCCCGCCGTCGTTTTTTGTCCGTTTCCGCCATCGCAGCCGGAGGTTTGTTTTTAGGAGCCCAAACCGCTCTGGGGGAGGACGCTCCTGGCGTGAGCGAGCATCTGGAGGAAGTCCTCGCGCTGCTTGCGGTGGACGTTCCGGGAAACTCGCCGCTCGAGAAGCAGGAGGCCCTGCTGGACTACTTCCGGAACCGGAAAACCGTCTCGGTCTATGAGCAATTCTTCGACCGGAAACTGGAAGCGCTCGCGGGGGCTTACCAGGTGCATCGTCGGACCGCCGATCTGGCGCTGGAGCACACTTTTTACGGCCAGCCGGCGTACGAGCCGGACTTTCGAGGGAAAGATGAGATCGACTGGGACCGCAATCCTCAGAAAGATAAAGAGTGGATCTGGCAGTTCCACCGTTTCCGATGGCTGAATTCTCTGGCGTTCCTGTACGTTCATTCGGGTGACGAGAAATACGCGCAGGAATGGGCCTTTGAAATGCGCTCGTGGATCCAGCACATGCACCAGCCGGAAAACGCGTTCACGCATCCGGGCTGGCGGTCGCTCGATACGGCGCTCCGAATGGTAAGCTGGAGCACCAGCCTCGAGTTCTTCCTGAAGTCACCCGCGCTCGATGGCCGGCTCCTCGTCGATCTGCTCTACTCGCTCGACGTACACTGCAAGCGGATCCGGGGGTTTGTCGAGGCGGCGCAGGGGCGGGAGCAGCTCGGGAACTGGGACATTTACCACGTGGAGGGGCTTCTGTTCACGAACGCGGCCCTGCCCGAGCGCAAGAAGAGCGGCGAAGACGTCGAGCTGGCGGCGCGGCACATGGTCGATGTCCAGAGGAAAGTCCTGCTCGATGACGGCGTCATTAACGAGTTCATCCCCAGCTACCACAGCACTTACCCGACCCAGTTCGCGCGGCTTGTGCGAGTCTGCAAAAACCTGAACCTTCCGGTCGAGATCCCGCAGGAATACATGGATCGGCTCGAAAAATCGATCAACGCGGTAGTCGTGTGGAGCCACCCGGACGGTACGTCCCCGGTTTTCGGCGACGCCTGGCTCAGCAGCAAGGACGCAAACCGGCGCTGGATCCGGCCTTTCCTGACGCTCTTTGACCGGCCGGACTGGCGGTTCTTCACGAGCCACGGGAAGGAAGGGGCCCACCCGGACTCCCGGTTCGGCGAGCTGCCCGCCGCGGGGTACTATACGATGCGCTCCGACTGGACCGACGAGGCCGTTTTCCTAATCACGAAGAACTCGAACACCAACCGGTTCGGGCATAATCAGGCCGACAATATGACGTTTGAGATCTCCGCGTTCGGTCAGCGGTTGATGTCCGATTCCGGTTGCTACAATTACAGCGGCGAGCCGGAATGGCGGAATTTCTTTCGGTCGCCGATGGTCCACCAGCTCGTTTCCCTCGATGACAAAGGGATCCATTCCCGGGGGAAGAAAATCGAGCAGAGATCCGAAAACGACCGGGACGTTCTGGTCCTGGAAAACGAACCGGTCCCGGGGTTGCGTCACTTGCGGACGTTTGTGCTCGTGGACGGCCGGTTTTTCGTGATCCACGACGAACTTTTCGGTCCGGCGTCCGGCGAGCTGTGGCAGCATTTTCAGCTCCTGCCCGGCGCGTGGGAGTGGGACGCCGAGCAGTTCACGGCCGTGACGAAGCACCCGGGAGCGGCGAATCTGATCCTTGCAGAGGCGCAAAACCCGGCGGTTTCTTTCGCGCAAGAAGAGGGCTGGATCTCCAACGATTACATGAAAAAAGAGGAACGTCCCGCCTTCGCGTTCGTCCAGAAAAAAGCCCCGGACGCGGTGTGCCGCTTCGCAACGCTCCTCTACCCGGTCGCTCCCGGTGAAGATCCGTTGAAGGTTTCCACTCAAATCACGATGGAAGAAAACGGAAAGATCAAGGTCCAGATCGACGAGAAAACGTGGGAAGTCGGAATTTGATCCACGAGTCCATAAAAAAAGCACAGAGCCGAAACCCTGTGCTTTTTTTATTTGTCAAGTTCTGTCAAGCATCACTCGATGATCGAGCCTTCCTGGACTGCCGGAGCGACTGGTTCAGCGGGCGTGGCTGTGGCCGGAGGGCATGGAGGACAAACCGGGCACACGGGAACCATAACCTGAACGGGAACCTGGACACAGGTCACTTTCGGCACGCAACGGGAAACCGTGTACGGAACCTGTTTGGTCACGCACTGGACTTCGTTGATCGTGCGAGTGTACTGGACCGGCTTGCAGACGGTGTACGGAACTTTGCAGCTGCGCTGTTCGCAAACCATCTTGCAGACCTTGCGGCAAACCTGACGCTGACGCTGTTCGCAAACCATCTTGCAGACGCGGTAGCAAACCTGCTTGCAACGGGTTTCCGGGACCATCTTGCAGACGCGGTAGTTCTGGACGCAGGTGCGGACTTCCGGAACCATCTTGCAAACTTTATAGGTGCAAACGCGAGTTTCCGGGACCATCTTGCAAACTTTGTAGTTCTGGACACAGGTACGAACTTCCGGGACCATCTTGCAAACTTTGTACTGGCAAGTGCGGATGCGGGTCTGCGGGACCATCTTGCAAACACGATAGGTGCAAACGCGGGTTTCCGGGACCATCTTGCAAACTTTGTAGTTGCAGACACGGGTCTGAGGAACCATCTTGCAAACACGGTAGGTGCAGCAGCGGGTTTCCGGGACCATCTTGCAGACGCGGTAGTTCTGGACGCAGGTGCGGACTTCCGGAACCATCTTGCAAACGTTGTAGTAGCAGTTGCGCGTGCAGACCTGCGGGACCATCTTCGTCACGGTGTACGTGCAGGTACGGGTTTCCGGAACCATACGGGTCACCGGGCAGGTGTATGAGCAGGTGACACATTCAGGGACCAGCTTGCAGACGGTGTAAGGAACCGTCTTGGTGCAGCACTCGCGAACCCAGCGGGTCACGTTGTAGGTCACGACCTTTTTGCAAACCTGAGGAACACGCTTGCACACGGTGTACGGGACACAGACTTCTTTCACGCACGGAACCATTTTCGTGCACTGGATCTGCTTCTCGCAAACCTGCGGGCACCATACACGCACCGCACGGGTGCAGCACGGATTGCACGGATCCTGGACGCATTTGGTAACCCACTGACCACCGCAGCACTTCACGGTACGGCATTCAGTCACCGGCTGCCAGGAAACCTGACGGCAGACACGGGTACGCTGGTCCTGAACGGTCGTCCACTTACGGCAGCAAATCTAACGCTGACGCTGCTCGCAAACCGTTTTGCACACGTTATAAGAGACCTGGCGGCAACGCTGTTCCTGAACGCGGCGATAAACCGTTTTGGTGTATTGTTTCTGAACGTATTCCGTCTTCGGAACGCAGACCGTATAAGTACGAACACGCTGTTCGCAGACCGGCTTGCAGACCGTGTACTGGACCTGACGGCAGCGGGTTTCCCACACCGGCTTCTGGACCGTGTACTGGACGGTGCGCTGACGGCATTCCCAAACCGGTTTCTGGACCGTGTAGGTACGCTGACGCGTTTCCCAGCACGGGACATTCACGGTGTAGGTGCGCTGACGGCATTCCCAAACCGGTTTCTGAACCGTGTAGCAACGCTGACGCGTTTCATAGGTCGGAACACAAACAGTATAAGGAACCTGACGGGTGCGAATCTCCCAGCACGGCTTCTGGACCGTGTACTGGACGGTGCGCTGGCGGCATTCCCAGACGGGCTTCATCACGGTGTAGGTGCGCTGACGGCATTCCCAAACCGGTTTCTGGACCGTGTACTGAACGGTGCGCTGGCGGCACTCCCAGACGGGACGCATACAAGTATAAACCACATTTTTCGTGCACGTCTCCCAAACCGGACGACGGACCGTGTAGTTAATAGTTTCGTAGCAATTTTCCCAAACCGGCTTTTGCACGGTGTAAGTTACATCGCGATAGCAGGTTTCAGGAACCATTTTCGTGCAAGTGATCGTTTTCGGAACACAAACACGCTCGGTTACATTGCGATAACAAGTGAATTCCTGCTTCTCCCAGACGACCTTACGGCATGTTTTCATGACCGTGTGGCACTCGTACTTCACGCAATTATACTGTGGGCACACCGTTGGGCAGCAGCAGCAACGCATAGCACCGCAGTATCTCGCTTGAACTGGAGAAACGCACATCAATGCGAGCAGGAGTATCGCTGATATCGATAATCCCAACAAATTCTTCATTTTACATCCTCCATGGACATGAACTCGACTTCCTATTTCATCCAGAAATACGAATCGACAAATACTCAAATTTATTTTCGGCAAAAAATGTACTTTTCCTTAAAGCAAAACAGGAAATTTATACATTTTCCTTAGCGAAAACAATTTGCCTATTTATATTATACACCGTCTTTTAACAAATTCCACCACTTTATCAAATTTTTAGCTAATTTTTCCCAAAATATTTTTCCCTCAAAACCTTTTATTGATAAATTGGGTATTTTAGGCAATATTAAAACTAATTCTCTTTGGAATATATGGTGAAACTTATTCCAATTTTCCGGCTTAGTCAAATCATATCGAGTTCAGACTTCCTTTCCTAAAACTAAATGGTCCTTTTTTGATACAAAATCAGGATTTGTCTTTTGTATCGGTTTTTAGGAAAATTTGGTATAGTACAAAGAGTTGGAATTTTAAGATTTTTTGGAAAATTCAGAGAAAGAGGGGGGAAAATATGAGGGTCCCACTTTCTGGTGAGGCCCTCAAGAAAAAAATTCTCTCAAAAATTCAGGCTGATCAAACGTCAAGGTTGGTCACATCCAAGGCGTATTTCTCAATAAACTCACGTCTTGGTTCAACGCTTTCGCCCATGAGGATCCGGAACAGGTCATCGGCCGCGGCCGCATCTTCGAGTTTCACCTGAACCATCGTGCGCTGAGCCGGATCGAGCGTCGTGTCACGAATTTCTTCCGCGTCCATTTCGCCCAGCCCTTTGAAGCGGCTGACCTGAATCCCTTTGCTCCCTGCGGCACGGATGGAGGGAAGAAGCTCCCGCAGGTCGTTTATCCCCGATTTACTATCGCCGTAACGCAGTTCATAGCGGCTTCCTTCCAGACCTGTGCGCTGCTGGGGTATCAATGAGTCGATTTCGAAACCCATCGAACGCAAGGCAACCAGTTGCTTGTTCAGCGAGCGAACTTCGTGGATCTCAACGACCGGAAAATCGATCTTTTTCACCGCGCCTTCTTCTTCCGCCTGCGCTTCTTCCACGTCGATTTTGAGGCTCGTCCCGTAATGGACATTCAATTCAACGTGATGCTCCTGCTCGTACTGCTCCGCGAATTTTTCCACAGCGGCGTGATCGAGGAACCAGAATTCCTGCGTCCCAATAAACGCGTGAAGGACTGGCAAACGAGCTGTCACAGGATCCTGAAGCAGTGCGTGGCTTTTCAGGCTGATGCCGCGGCGTTCGAGTGTGTTGATCGGCTCTTCCATCGCGCCGAGGATCTTCGTCAGTTTTTCGAGCGACTCCCCTTCCAGGATCCGGCCGTCCATCGGGTCGAAGACGCAATCTTTCAGGCCGTTTGTCAGGAGCATTGATTTCAGCTCCTCATCGGTCTGAACGTAAGAGACTTTTTTCTTCTGTGTAATACGGAAGAGCGGCGGCTGCGCTACGTACACAAAGCCGCCTTTGATCAAATCGTACATCTGGCGGTAGAAGAACGTCAGCAGCAGCGTGCGGATGTGGGAACCATCGACATCGGCATCGGTCATGATGATGATCTTGTTGTAACGCCGTTTGTCGAGGTTGATGTCGTCGCCAAATCCGGTCCCGATAGCGGAGATCATACTTCGAACTTCCTGATTCGCCAGAACTTTGTCCTCACGAGCTTTGTAAGCATTGATGATTTTTCCGCGCAGAGGCAAAATGGCCTGGAATTCACGCATACGCCCGCCTTCGGCCGTCCCGCCGGCGGAGTCACCCTCCACCAGGTACAGCTCGCATTTTTCATAGTCCCGGCTTGTACAGTCGAGCAGTTTGCCCGGCAGACTTCCTCCGGAAAGCACTTCCTTGCGTTCCCGAACCGCCTTGCGGGCACGAACGGCAGCTTCGCGGGCATCGGCGGCGAGGAGACTTTTCTGGATCAGCGCACGGGCGTTTTCGGGATGATGCTCGAAGTAATCCATCATCGCTTCGTAAACGGCACTGCCGACGATTTTTTCGACTTCGCTGTTTCCGAGCTTTGTTTTGGTCTGCCCTTCAAATTGGGGAGACGGAACACGCAGGGAAATCACGACCGTCAACCCTTCACGAAAGTCATCACCGGAAGGCGTCACTTTTTTGAAAAGATCTTCCCTTGTTCCGTAACGGTTCATGGAACGAGTCAAAGCTGAACGGAAACCGGAAACGTGCGTACCCCCTTCAATCGTATTAATATTGTTGACGTAAGAGTGAATATTCTCCGTGTACTCATCAGTGTACTGGAGGGCGATGTCCCACTGAACGCCGTCCTGTTCACCTTTAATATTAATGACGTCCTGGTGGATCGGCTGTGTGCCTCGGTTCAGGTACTCGACAAACTCCACAATGCCACGCTCGAAGTAGAACGAATCCGAATCACCTGTACGAGTGTCTTTGAAATTGATCCTCACACCCTTGTTCAAAAACGCCAGTTCCTGGAGACGGCGGTGAAGAGTGCTGAACTGAAACTTAATGTCCGGGAAAATCTCGGAATCTGGTTTGAACGTGGTTTTCGTCCCGGTCGCGGAGGATTTTCCGATTTTCTCGACACCGCCGGTTGGAACGCCGCGCTCGTATTCCTGCTGCCAGATGAAACCGTCACGGCAGACCTGGCATGTACACCACTCTGAAAGGAAATTCACGACCGTCACACCGACACCATGCAGACCGCCGGAAGTTGTGTACGCGCCGCCGCCGAATTTTCCACCAAACTTGAGGATGGTCATAACCCCTTCAAGTGTCGAAATGCCCAGTTCAGGGAAGATTTCAACAGGGATCCCGCGCCCGTTATCCTCTACAGTGATCGAGCCGTCCGTGTTGATCGTAACATTCACGAACGTGGCGTAGCCGGCCATCACTTCGTCGATGGAATTATCGACCACTTCATATACAAGATGATGAAGTCCTCGAGTTGTCGTATCGGCAATGTACATACTGGGGCGTTTGCGCACGTGTTCCAGGTCGCTCAGGTGAGCGATTTGATCCGCACCGTATTCAGAAGAGGGATTAGAGTCAGAATTCAAATCAGTGGCCATGAATTACACCTTATCATTAATAGGAACGAAAAAACTTACTTTTTATTGTACCCGATTTTTAAGGTTTTGTAAAGGTGGTAGAGCAGAAAATTTTTAAAATTTTGCGGTTCTAAATTCAGTAAAACCGAATTTTTTTGACTTTTTTCTGAAATTCATTACACGATTTTGAACATCTGATGTATAATGAATATGGAATTGGATTTTGAGGAATGAACTGCCTGCAGTTTTCCTCCTTGCGTAAACCTTCTCAAACCTGTTTTTAATTCATATTCATTCGTGTTTCCATATATTCAAATCGCGCGTCCGGATCATTGGTTCAAAAACGTTTTTATGCTTTTGGGAGTCATTCTGGCGCTTTTTTACCGTCAGGACCTTTTTCATTCCCCTGAGCTTATGCTCGCGTGCGGAAAAACCATTTTGATCGGGCTGGCGGCCGTCTGCCTTATTGCGTCAAGCAATTACGTGATCAACGAAATTCTCGACGCTCCGACAGACAGGTCACATCCCTCCAAATGTCACCGCCCGATCCCGTCCGGCAAAGTGAAACTTCCGATCGCGTACGCGGAATGGATCCTGCTGGGAGCCGCCGGTCTGATAATTTCCTGGATGCTGAACCGGCCGTTTTTTTATTCCGCCCTTGCTTTGCTCATAATGGGATGCCTTTATAACATTCCGCCGATTCGTACCAAGGAATGGATCTACCTGGACGTTTTAAGCGAATCCATAAATAATCCGCTTCGCCTCCTGCTCGGCTGGTATTTAATCCTTCCGAATCAAATCCCGCCGCTTTCGCTGCTGATTTCGTACTGGATGGTCGGAGCGTTTTTCATGGCCACAAAGCGTTTCGCGGAGTACCGTTGGATCAACGATCCGAAGCGTGCGGCCGCGTACCGGAAATCATTCCGGTGGTACACGGAGGAAAGTTTGCTCATCAGCATGTTCGTGTACGCGGTCGCCAGCGCACTTTTCCTCGGCGTTTTTATCGTGCATTACCGGCTGGAGCTGATTTTGAGCTTCCCGCTGCTTGCCGGTTTTTATGGTTACTACCTGTATGTCGGGCTGAAACCGAACAGCAGGGTACAGAATCCGGAGCATTTGTATCACGAAAAGGGGCTGATGGTTTATCTGACGATCTGCATGGTCGTGTTTATCGTGCTGATGTTCCTGGACATTCCGGAGCTTTATGAGTATTTCAACGTTACACCTCCGGACGTGAAAAGCCTGTGGGAAATTTAAAGGAGTTGAAAACGTCCTTTCGGAAATGTCGCTTGCCGATTTTGCGGGTCGTGCGTTTTGTTCGGGCCTTGGAGATTTCTTTTCCGCAAAACTCCCGAATTTGGCTTGAATAAAATTTTTCGACTCACACTTGAAATGACGATAAAATCGAATATACTGAAATAGACCCGTGCTGTGCATTCCGGCCGGATTTTACGAAAATGAATTTTAAAATTCAGGAGAATTAAACCATGCTTTCCTACACGCAGGTGCTGAAACGCAGTTTTCTGCCGGTTTTGCTTTTCGTTTATACGCTGATGCTTTCGTTTACGGCTTCCGCACAGAACAATAATAATAATTATGCCGGTGTGGAAATCGACGCGCAAAACGTTCTGAAAATGCAGACGTGGGTGGATCCGTCGCTTAACCTCCGCAAAATGAACGCTTCCCAGGGGATTACGCAGGATCTGCGTGAGTTCAACCCCGCCCGTGCAGTCTCGTTGACCCGGCTGGAAAGTGAGATTGCAAAGAATAACGGGATCCTGACCGATGAAGTACGCTATATGGCTGGACTTCAACGTGTCGATTACGTTTTTGTTTATCCCGAATCGGGTGATGTGGTTCTCGTTGGCCCGGCAGAGGGCTGGTACAAAGACATTTCCGGCCGTGTCGTTGGTTTGACTACCGGAAAACCCGTCCTTCGCCTGGAAGATCTGGTTACTGCGATGCGCGCTTACGCACCCGGTTCCAAAGCCGCCAACGTGATTGGCTGCTCTATCGACCCGACTCAGGAAGGACTTGCGCGGTTCCAGGAATTCCAACGCCGCATCGGAACTACCGCTACGCCGAATATGACGGAAATGATCGTGAATGGTTCTCGTGAAGCGCTGGGCCTCCAGAAGGTTTCCGTCACGGGCGTTAGCAATCAGACCCACTTCGCGAAAGTTCTCGTTGAAGCAGACTACCGCATGAAACTTATGGGGATCGGCCTGGAAAAAATCCCGGTCAAAAATATGAAATCATTCGTCGCTTCCGTCAATCCCGGGACGGTTTCCCGTAATGCCCTGTTCCGCTGGTACTTTGTCCCGGATTATACGCGCGTTCGTATGAGCCCCGATAAACTTGCGATGGGGCTGGAGGGAAAGAGCGTGAAACTGGTTGGAGCCGATGAAATGGTTAGTTCGGATGGTTCCCGTAAAGAAGTGGTCGTTTCGGACAGCGCGTCAAAGAAGTTCACGCAGGGCTTCACAAAGAATTACGATAAAATCGCGGCCGCCGTTCCGGTTTATGCCGAGCTTCGGAACCTGATCGATCTGGCTGTCGTCGCAGCTTTCCTGCAGGAAACCAACGCTTATGAGAAACTGGGTTGGGAACTGGTTTACTTCGGAGATGAACAGAAATTCCGTGTCGAGACTGAACGTGCGCCCGAATTCGTCGAATCGGCCGTGAACGCGATTTGGCGCGGCCATACGCTGACCACCCCGATTGGCGGCGGCGTGGAGATTTTCGCGAAACGTGCGCTTGAGAAGGAAAACCTGATTTCCGATTCCGACGAGACCGTCGCGCAGGCTCAGAAAGACGCTCCGCTCCCGGAAAACGGCTGGTGGTGGAACAAGTAGTTCCGTCTTGAAAGCAGAAAAAAACGAAACCCCAATATTCGCTTGAGTATTGGGGTTTTTTATTGGCTTTTCTTAATGAAAACTTCGGATCCTTTTGACTTCGCACTTTTATTTAAACACGGATTTCCACGGATTAAAGAGATTAAAAGGATTCCGTTTTTTTATGGAAACTCCTCTAAATCCTTAATATTTCTTTAAAATAATCTGCGGAAATCCTTTTAATCCGTGAAAATCTGTGTTTAAATCAAGGGTCGAAGTGGGGAAGACTTGCGCTCTGGAAACTGGGTTGCAGTTTTCGAAACTTCCTTTAAATCATCTCCGTATTCTTCCCGCCGTTTCTCAAGCTCAGGTCGATCGGCTTGTTCGTCTTCCACGTGCCGCACGTAAAGTCCGGAACGTCGATCGAGTTGGACCGATGCGTGATCGACCAGAAACTCAGCGGCGTGATGCAGCTCCACAGGGCACCGTCGTACACGTCAAAATCGGGCGCCAGGCCGTTCTGGAGGCAGTTGACGAACCGCCAGTCCTCAATGAAATCCATGCCGCCGTGGCCGCCGAATTTCTTGGCGAGTTCCCCAATATATACGTGAAGTTCCGGCGCAAACTCTTTCTGAAGTTCCGCCATTTTCTCTTCGGAAACTGGCTGATCGTTCCCGATCGAAATCAGCGGCGTGGGGTTTTTCTGGCAGAATGCCTTGGTCCCTGAAAGAAGGTGAACGCGCGAATACGGCCGACCGACCGACGTGTGGTAGTCGAGGCAGATCGTCTTGCCGTTTACGGTCCGCATGATGCTCGAATTTCCGCCGCCGTAGTGGGCTTTTCCGGCAAACTGTTTGAAGTACGGGTCGTTCGTCTTCTCGGCCATTTCCGCGAACGCCTTCCCCACGACGAAATCGTCCGTTTCAACGGAGGAGAGGTACTCTACCCGGTCACCAGCCAGGATCCCCATCGCTTTGGCGATCGGTCCGAAACCGTGGGTCGGGTAGGTGTTTCCGCGCATGAGTTTCAGCCGGTGCTGGTAGTACGGCGAGGCCTCCTCGGAAAGCGGCGGCATGGGTTTCTGAGAGTACAAAGAGCCGGTACGACCGCAGTGGCAGTACGCGCCTTCCCCATGAATGATCTCGCCAAAGAAACCCTTCTGCGCCATGTTGATCGTCATGGATTCGAAGAAGTCGTACACGCAGTTTTCCAGGATGAAGCAGTGCTTCCCGGTCTTCTCGGAAGTATCGACCAGCCGGATGCAGTCCCGCAGCGTCTGCGCCATGGGGACTTCCGTGGCGGCGTGTTTCCCGGCGAGCATGGCGTGAACGGCCATTTCCGCGTGCAGGTACGGCGGGGTCGTGACGTAGATCACGTCCAGATCATCCCGGGCACAAAGGTCTTTCCAGGACTCCTTCGACGAAAAATACTCGGCCGCCTCCGGAAGATTTCGGCTTTTCAGAAAATCCTGTGCCCGACGGACCGGGTACTCGTAGCAGTCCGCGATGGCGCGAATCTCCACGCCCTGCATTTTCGCGAGCCGCTGAAGGGACGCAAACCCGCGGTTTCCGAGCCCGATGTACCCGACGCGCAGCGGGAGGCACGGCGGCGCCTTAAAGTCGTGCATGTTCCGGATCTGCTGCCGGCCAGTCCATTGGACGTCGGTTTCCTGAACGTCTTCATCCAATTCCGCGGCACAAGAGTAGCCCGCAAAACCAAGCGCGAAGCCAACGGCGGGGAGTTTCATAAAATCTCTTCGTTTCATGGTGGGTCCTTTCTGAAAAAAGAAGTAAAAGAGGGCAGGATTTCCTGGAGATTTTTATTTTAACACTCGGAGAGTTCAAACACAAGGGGGGGCTAAAAAGTCCCAAAGAAAAAGGTTCATTCGTCAAGTGCGTACAACTCCAATGGTACACCGATAAGCCCCTCTTTTCCATCTTTTTACTTTAAGCCGCAAAGAACACAAAGGAAGCAAAGAAGAGAACAATGAAATATGATTAAGATTGTTCAGTGAGAAGGGGGGTCTGTTTAGATCATTGACACGCGGTTTGTCGTAGTATTCTCGGGGACAAGAAACTCCCTTTGCGTTCTTTGCGTTCTTTGCGGCTTAAAAAACATGATCCCACCACGCGGTTACCAGTTGGACCAAAAACATTAGAGAAATTCACCCCAACTTTTTACCCTTATCTTTTTTGGGAAAAATTATATCACTCCTCTTGAAAAAAAATATTCTTATGTTATAATTTAATTAGATGAATAATCATCTGAAAAAATACATACATTTCCATTGAGAATGTTCCGTAAAACAAATCAATCTTACAACGAATTACCACTCAGTTTTTAACTGATTTTCAGAAGTTGATTTGTCAGGAGAGACATTCCCATGTCTGATACTATGGATATGGGAGTGTTGATCCTGTTTGTTGTTCTGAATCCCTGTGGTAAGGGCGTTGTAAGCGGCAAATAGGCAATCAGCACTCCTTTTTTCTATTTAAAAATCTGTGAATGCTGATCGACTATTGGGTGTCTATATCAAAATCCCTTCATTTAAAGGAGAAAAAAATGTCACTATGGTATTATTACGATGAAATGGGGAAGCAGGGTCCAATTCAGCCATCAGAATTAAAAACTCTAGCAGAACTGGGCCAAATCGACCCTGAAACAATTGTGGAAACTGATACTGGGAAAAAAGCCAAAGCAGGAGCTGTAAAAGGCTTATTCCCAAACTCAAATAAACTTGTTCAAACCAATCGACAGACAAACAAACTAATGTCTGTCCCCATCACAGAAACTCCGACGAAGAAAATTCAAACCACTCAACCGGTTGATGTGTCTTCTACCTCCAATAATGGAACGAAAGTCTGGTTTTACTACGAAAATGACATCAAAACAGGCCCATTTCCCATAAGTACATTAATCCGTATGGCGCGTTCTGGAATTATCACAAGAGAAACTCTGCTTGAAGATTCCAATGGAATTCGTGTCTTTGCAGAAGATATGGATCATATTTTTAATTTTAATTCATCGCAGAATAAACCCGATTTTTCACCTCAGATTCACATGAATTCCGAAACAAGACAACCAACACAGGTAATGCAAACGAATGTTAATTTTCAAGTAAATGGCGCAAACAACAATGAAATGAGCGAAAAGAATCGTATAACAGCGGCAATTTTAGCGTTTTTTGCTGGTGTATTTGGCGCTCACAAATTTTATCTGGGTAATAGTGGAAGTGGGTTGCTATATTTTATTCTCACTTGTACAGGAATTGGTCTAATCCTTACATTACCATGGACTATAATTGAAACAATAGACTTATTTACAATGTCTGATAAGATGTTCCATCAAAAATATGGGTGATAAAACCTTCTTGTCCGCACTTTAGTATAACACAGAATTATGGGGACGACGCTTCTGGCGTCGTCTCCAATTCATAATTCTAAATTCTTAATTCATAATTAAAAGACGACGCTGGAAGCGTCGTCCCCGTAATTATTCCACCCCCCAGCGGTCCATCAGAACGCGGAAGATTTGCACGAGCACGATCCCCGTGAACATGCAGCCGAACGTGAACATCGCGCAGCACATCGCGACCTGTGGCTGGGTTCCGAAGTAGATCCCGGCGAGCATCACACCGAGACCGGCGTTCTGCATGCCAATTTCGATCATCAGCGCGCAGGCCTTCTTAATATCCAGCCGGAGAATATACTTCCCACCGATCCAGCCGGCCAAAAAACCGCCGAAATTCAGGAGGATCAGCGGCGCGATCATATTCACGGGAAATTTCCCGCCGCGGTTTGCCGCCACGACGCTGGCGATGATTATAATGATGACAATATTGGCCACGATTTCACCGAATAACTGGGAAAACGCGTGCCACGCCTTCGACACACGCGCGAGTGAAAAACCGATCCCGACCGGCAGCACCACCGTCAGGAGGAGGGTCTTCGCCATATCGATCACCACTTGGGTGTTGAAGTAGCTCTGGTTCACCGCGTCGGTGCAGCCAAAATACGGGCCGAGGACCGAAATCGCCAGGTAAAGCGTTACAGGAACGACCGCCGGCGAAAGAAGCGTCGCGGAAGTGGTCAGGCCGACTGAGTAGCTTACATTTCCGCGGGCGATCATCACCAGCATATTGGAAGCCATCGCGCCAGGCACGCAGCCAACGAGCATGATCCCAATAAAATACGGACCAGTCAGGCCGAAAATACAGGCGCTGATAAACGCGAGCAACGGCATCGTGATGTACTGGACGGCCGTCCCGCTGACGATCTGCGTCCAGTTTTTCGCCACCGCCCGAAGTTCATCCACGGGAAGCAGCGAGCCAATCATGAGCATCGTGACCGAGATGTAAATCTCCGCCGCACTGATCTTGAACCAGTGGCAATCGATCGGCGGCAGAACGAATGGGTCGAAACCCAACCCGAGCCGCGGCCAATAATACGCCAGAATACACGTGAGCGTAAGCCAAATGAGGAGGTACTTCGTCAGGATTTTCTTGAACATAAGATTTATACTCCAGATACGATGATCATCCAATAATTGTAAACCACTCTTCCGGACTGTGGAACGTTCCATTTGCGAACAGGGAGATCGTACTCATCTCGGGCGTGTCACCCCACTGTTTGTTGTAGTTGTAGCGCGAAATCGTGAAGCGGCTCCCGATGAGTTTTGCGTTTCCAAGCGCCGCCAGCGGGATCTCCATGCGACCGGTCCATTGCCCGTCCTTAATGTCCACTGAGTACTTGAAGCCCGACTCGAAGAATTTGTCCTCGAACGGGGTCGTTCTTAAAAGTTCCACGCGCGGAATGTGGAGCTGCAGCGTCTTCAGATTCGGAGTGACGTGCAGTTCGTAGTAGTCTAACCGGCCTTTGGGCTGGAAGAAAAACTCAAGAGCGTCGCCCGTTTTCCAGGTCTCTTCATTGTGTTTCTCCGCCCGGTTGAATATATCGGAATCCGTCATGACGGCCGTGACGAAAAGCGTCTCACCATCACTTTTCAGGACCGCGATGCCCGGCTCGCGCGCCGGTTCACCATTCATCAAATGGAAAGGAAGGGCTTGACCAAGTTGATATTCCAGCATTTTATTGTTTCCTCAAATAAATTTTCTTAACTTTTCCCGAAATGCGGTCTGATTGAAAATTTCAGCGTTTTTCGTCGCCCCAGTCTTCAAGAAAGGTAAAATACTCTTTTCGATCAGGATCGCAGTCGTCATATCTACCAGTTCACGAAACGTGCTCCAGAGGAATCCATTCATTCCGTGCTGGACCACTTCCGCAGCGCTTCCGATGTGGAAAATCATAGGAATGGTTCCAGCAGCCTGGGCCTCCAAAGCTGTTATTACAAAAGGTTCCAGTTGGTCGGGAACATTATTTTCGTTCAATTCGTAACCTTGCGCCGACCAGTAGAAAGTGGCTTTTGAAATCGTATTTTTAAGCGTTTGCTCGTCCGCATCAGTCAGGATTTCCACAGGATAGCCGAATGCTTTTTTACGCAGTTTTTCCAAAAAAGCCTCATCTTCAGGCAATCCTGAACAGTTTCCAATCAGACAAAGACGCCAAACAGGATCCAGGTCGTAACGAACGATCATTTTATCCCAAAATTCCTGGAACGCGCTGATAATAACGTCTTGCCTCTTTGCATTTTTAGCCGAAAAATCACCAATCGAAACGATTAATGGTTCTTTTTCTTCGATGAACTGAAAATCCTCACGCGGAATCGGATAAAGCACCTGTGGCATTAACTGCCAGCGATTCCAACACCATTGACGCACAAACAGAGAGGGGCAAATAATCGTCTGGTAGGATGCGAACAGGGCGCGCCACGCCAAATAATGGTATTTATTGAGCCACCATCGTGAAAAAAAACCTTTACTTTCCCACTCCTGCGTATTATGGCCGTAGTATTCCTCAAAAGTGAAATGAGGAAAGGAAGTCAAAAAAAGACTTCGCCGGGCGTGAGAAAAAAAGGGAGGCACATTGCCAGTAGCCACAAACAAATCATAAGGCTCGCTGTATTCCCGGCAAAAATCTGACTCCTGCTTAAGCGTCCTTTTGTTTTGGAGGTCCGCATGGTTAGGCCATTCTGGGCCAGGAACACACCGAAACGAAATTCGGGAAAAATCTATTCCTAAAGATTCCCCATAGATTTGCGGATCCAGTTCTGAATTATGATGAATGATTTCCACCTCATCATCCTCTGAAAGGATCTGCGCGATGGAATTTACCCAACGTTCCGGCCAGCCTGTTTTTCCAAAGTCTTTTTGATAAAACCCGATTTTTTTCATGCCAATCCCTAATCAGTCAAGCTGGTACACGCTGTTCACTTCATCTTCGTGGCGGATTTCATCAACCGGCTCTTTCTTTCCCCAACCGGCATAAAGTTTATCTGGAAGATTGATGCACCAGCCCGGCGTTTCACTGATGCAGCGGTAAGCGTGTACCACTCCCGGAGGAACGATGGCACGAACAGGATTATCCACACCAACTTCTGCAGTCATTTTCACGCCAAACGTTGGAGAATCTTTGCGGGCGTCCCAGAGGTAAAGACGGAACATTCCAGGCCCGAGAAACACAAAAATATCAGTCTGTTCACGATGTTCATGCGGACCGCGAGCCACCCCTGGAAGGGTCTCACTCACATAAGACATTGCGGGGCGAACTCCTTCCGGAAGTTCATCGTCACGGTATATTTCGGAAAGCCAACCTCTGTGATCAGTATATTTCTTCAACGGGGTAATGGAAACCCCAAAGATTGTGGATTCGTTCATGATTGTGATGTTATGAAATGTGGAAAACTTCAGCGCCACTCAAGCACACGTTTCATGTAGGCGCAGTATTCGTTGTTCGATGCGTTAGCCAGTTTCGTAAATTCTTCGATGGAAATAAACCCTCGATCCAACGCGATCTCTTCAAGGCACGCAACCTTGAGGCCCTGACGATGGTCAATCGTCTCCATGAAATTGGAAGCCTGTAAAAGCGACTCGGGCGTTCCCGTGTCAAGCCACGCAAAGCCGCGACTGAATAAACGAACGTTCAGCTCGCCGCGTTCGAGGTACACGCGATTTACATCGGTAATTTCCAGCTCGCCGCGCGGTGAAGGTTTGAGATTTTGTGCAATGTCAAGCACAGAATTATCGTAAAAATACAAACCAGTCACGGCAAAATTGGAACGCGGATTTTTCGGCTTTTCTTCAATGTGCAAAGCCTTGCCCTGCTCGTCGAAATCAACCACACCGTACCGCTGCGGGTCACGAACCTGGTAGGCAAAGACCGTTGCGCCCTTTTCCTGACGCGCAGCCTGAGCGAGCATATTCTGAAAGCCCTGCCCGTAAAATATATTATCCCCCAAAATGAGGGAAACAGAGTCGTTTCCTACAAAATCCCGCCCTAGGATAAACGCCTGCGCAAGCCCTTCAGGCCGGGGTTGAACGACGTACGAAAGGTTGATCCCCCATTGCGATCCGTCCCGCAGAAGACGCTGAAACGCGGGCTGGTCCTCCGGCGTTGTAATGACCAGAATGTCACGGATCCCGGCCAGCATCAAAACGGAAAGCGGGTAGTAAACCATCGGTTTGTCGTACACGGGGAGAAGCTGCTTGCTGACGGCCTGCGTCATGGGATGAAGCCGGGTCCCCGCTCCGCCCGCGAGAATGATTCCTTTAGTCGTACTCATAATGGGCTCTCCTTTCTCAGCCATTCCCAAGCCGCTGACGTTGGTAGCGTCCCTGCGTGATGGCGTCACACCACGCCTGATTTTCCAGGTACCAGCGGACGGTTTTCTCCATTCCTTCTTCAAACGTCATGGCAGGACTCCAGCCCAGTTCGGTCTGAACCTTGGAAATGTCCATCGCATAGCGGCGGTCGTGGCCCGGGCGGTCTTTTACGTACGTGATCAGACTTTCGCACGGGCTTTGCGGAACCTTCCGTCCATATTCCGGAGCCAGACGGTCCACCAGGGAACAGATCGTTTTCACGATGTGAATGTTTGTCGCCTCGCAGTTTCCGCCCAGATTGTACGATTCGCCAAGAGCGCCTTTTTTCAGGACCGTCCGTATCGCCGCGCAATGATCCTCTACGAAAAGCCAATCACGAACGTTCATTCCATCGCCATAAACGGGAAGCGGTTTCCCGTCCAGGCAGTTCAAAATCATCAGCGGGATCAGTTTTTCCGGGAACTGGAACGGGCCGTAATTGTTCGAGCAGTTCGTCGTTACGACCGGCAGGCCGTACGTGTGGAAGTAGGCGTTCACAAAGAAATCACTCGACGCTTTGCTGGCCGAGTACGGGGAGCGCGGGTCATACGGCGTCGTTTCGTGGAATTTGCCCGTTTCACCGAGCGAGCCGTAAACCTCGTCAGTCGAAACGTGCAGGAAACGGAACTCTTTCTGCGCTTCCGGGTTCAGTTCCTTCCAGTATTTGCGGCATTCTTCCAGCAGCACGAAGGTCCCCAGAACGTTCGTCTGCACAAAGACCGCAGGGCCGTCGATTGAGCGGTCAACGTGAGACTCCGCCGCGAAATGAACGACTTTTTCCACATCGTATCGCCGAAGGATTTCCGCCACACACACCGAGTCACAAATATCGCCCTGAACGAACGTGAAGCGGTCCTTCGTGGCTGGATTTTGGGTTAAAGGAGCAAGTGAGTCGTAATTCCCGGCATACGTCAGTTTGTCGAGGACAACCACGTCGAGAGTTTCCTCAGCAAGCCACTGGTGAACAAAATTAGAACCGATAAAACCGGCGCCGCCAGTAATCAAAATGGAAGGCATGAAAAAACTCCTGTGAATAAAAAGTGGGGAATGTCCAATCATTTCCCGGTCCGAAACCGCAAATCAGTCAATTTTGCCTCGGAAAATCTTTCCTGGAACGCAGTGAGAAGCTCTGCCTTTCGGAAAAGGAGTTCCTGAGCGAAAATGGCATCAGTAACCTTAATTTCCAGTACCCCCCTGCGAATCGCAGCAACTGACGAATGTTCCGCCAATTCGCCTGCCAATTCTTTCCAGGCAGTCTCAAGCTCGTCTTCCTCCCTTTTTCGGCCAATTCCGAACTGGGAAACCAGACCGCCCAAAATGTCTGTTAGCGAAGAAGGCGCGGCATTGGGGCTGGAATCCGGCTCAAACATCCGAATCTCCCTGAGAAGACGGACGTTTACGATCAAGCTGCATCGGCATCACAAGGTAACTGTAACCATCCTCGGTCTCAAACAAAATACCTGAACGGGCATCCACAAAACTCATTTTCACAACACTGTCTCCCGAAAGCGTTTTGAGGAAGTCAGCAAGGAATTTTCCATTGAGTTTCAGCGTCACGGGTTCATCCTGATATTCAATCGCAAAAGCCAAATCGTCGGCTTCATCCGTTCCAAGTACCGACCAGAACTGCATTTTGCCGTCCCCAATTTCCATGACGATACCGGGGTTGGTCGCATCGGTACACACAGACGCACGACGAAGGCAGTGATCGAAGTTTTCAATCGGAAGCTGAATGGTTTTCGGATTACTCAGCTGTTTGATCCCTCTTCGCCATTCCGGAAAACGGCCCTCCAAAAGCGCGGCATAGTAAAACAGCCCTTCTGTCTGGATCTTGAATGAGTTTTCCAGGAGAGCAATATAAACGTCATCATCCGGCCGATTCAAAAGTTTATCCAGCTGAAGCAGGGAGTTTTTCGTCGCAATCGCGGTTTTCTGTTCTGGAAATTCTCCCTGAACTGTAGCTTCAATTGCCTGAACAGCCATACGTCTTCCGTCTGTGGAAACAAAGTGGAGTTTACCATCCTTGTAATCCAACAAAACTCCCCCCAAAGCATATCGGGTATTATCCGTTTCCGTCGCGAATTGGGTACGTTTAACCGCTTCTTTAAGATAACGGGCTTTCGTTACGATGTAACTGGTTTCGTCAAACGATGGTGTCCCGGGAAACTCTTCAGCGTCTTCCGTGGTAAATGAAAAACGACCGTCCCCCGAAATAACCACTTTATTTCCATCGCTTTCAATAGTGAGCAATTCCTCACGGGAATCGCGCAACACATCACCGACTTTCGGAGGAAGAATAACACACCCCGGCTCGACGATCTGATCACACTGAAAAGATGTCCGGATCCCTGATTCCATATCTGTAGAGTAAAGAACGATTTCGTTGCCTTGCGCTTCCATTTTCACATTGCGCAGAATTGGTTTGGGAGACTGGGTTTTGGTCCCTAAAAAAGCCAAACCAAACGAAGCGGAAAGAACGGATTGGGTACAAATTGCTTTCATTGAAAAACTCCTGCTTTTAAATGGAATTAATATTTATACTCCATCATTATACCACAAAACCCATCCTTTTCAAGTGCTTGCAGGGAAAATGATTTCGAAATTTCTCAAAATATACCCAAATTTACAAAATCAACACCCCCAAAACATTGTCGATATGTAGAAATTTTTCTAAATAGATTTTTCTCTATCCAAAAATCAGGCCATCCATGCAAAATAATAGTTGCAATTCTGAAATTATTATTTTGTCAGACTCTTCCATCAGATATGCAGATATATCCACACGAGTCTTCAGTCTCAGGCTTGGAATCTGATATTCAATATTTTAAAATTTATAGTAGCATATTCATGTCGTACAAAATGTTGAATATCTAATATCTACCTGAATGTAAATGGATTAAATGGTAGAGTTTATGAAAAATAATGACCAGATTTTGAACGTTTATATTTTGTGATTTTTGTGTTATAAAAATGTTTTGGATTTCGTGACTTGTGACGATTCAGAATTTTTGGCGTTGCGTTTGTCGTGAATGCAGAAGGTTTTGCACAATTAAATCACAGAGGTTTTTCAAAGAAAACATCTTTTCCACACAAGGATAAAAATTCCCCTTTCCTCGCGATAAGAAGAAAGGGGAACAAAACTTACTCTTCTTCATTAATTCCATTCAGAAAATAATCGTTAAGTAATTCTACGGTCTTCGCCATCATGGATGCGCTCAGCCGCATGCAGCGCTCGGAACGGAGTTTTTTGTGTTCCTCGGATGGGTCCTGAGCGAGCCAGAAACCTTTGCTTTCCTTGCACATCATCGACGGGGAAATCGTTTTGACGAAATTCGGATGCTTGTCATCTTTGGGAACAAAAACCGGCTGCGGCGAGCTCTGGTAGTACTCCGAAAGTTTCACGATCATTGCGCACAGATCGGCGTAATCCGGAACGAAAAGTCCCATGAACATTCCCGCGCCGTTAAGCGTTCCGCAAAGGGATTCCTGAGCGCCGAAGCCGGTTTTTCCCGCCCGCATCGCGATGATCGGGAACGCTTTCACGGTCTCGGCCATTTCCGGGCAGACTTCGACGTACGCCTTCAGCCCGCCTTTCAGCACGGCGTATGTGCAGCCCCACGGGTGGTACGAGTCGTATGTCAGCTCCGCTACCCGGTCCGGGTCCATTTCCACGTACTTCCAAACGTCCTCGCGTTCCGGTCGGGCGCGGCGTTCCTGAGCTTCCGCTGAGCCTGCTTCCAGAGCGGTAAACCCGGCAAAAGCGAGTCCCAGCCCACCGGCCAAAGCGCTGCGGCGATTGATTTTCTGTTCGCTGCTCATTTTTTGTTTTGATCCTTTCTGAAAAAATTGCGAGGGCCTCGCGCATTGCAAAACCCTCACAAGCTCGTTTTAAAACAAGATTTTATTTGAAGATATTTGTCGGCGAATTTGATGTACTGCGTCCAGTCGTACGACTGCACATCATGGCCGCCTTTGCGGCAGTGGTAGCCGATGATGTTCCCGACCGGGTTTTCAGCGCCGGGCCAGTTCGGAGCTTCCAGCCCATCGAACGGGGTTTTAGTCCCGTAAAGCTGGTAAACCGGCACGGCAAAGAAGCAGGACTGGTACTCACCATTCGGGTCGGCCCATTTGTCTTCCGAAGCGCTGGCGACGTACACCGGGCGCGGAGCCATCAGCGCGATCAGTTCGTGCTCATCCATCGGCAGGGCGGCGAGGTCTTCGTTGTACTTGCGGAAGTTCAGGCAGAACCAGAACGGGAACGAAACGTTGATCCGGTGCACCGTCTCGCCGTAGTTACGACGGCTCAGTGCCGCTCCGCCGCAGCCGGAATCGTTGGAGATCACGATGGCGAAGCGTGGGTCCGAAGCCCCGGTCCAGAGCGAGGTTTTTCCGAGTCTTGAGTGGCCCATGAGAGCCACGCGCTTGGCGTCAATCTGCGGGTCGGTCTCGAAGTAGTCCATGACGCGGCCCATTCCCCACGCCCAGGCGGTAATTGCGCCCCATTCATCGGCTTCGCGGGTTTCGGAGTCGTGGGCGATGCCATACAGTTTGCAGATTCCTGTATCGTGGCACTTGTTCCCGTCGAACGCGACGTCGTTGTAGTGGATGGTTGCAAGACCGTAGCCGGCATCAAGGATCTGGTCGAGGTCCCAACGGCTGGCGCTTCCGCCGCGCGCGCCCTTTCCTTCGAGCTTGGATTCATCCACTGGTTCAAGCGAGTTGCGCGTGTGGAAAAGCACGACTTCCGGTTCGTCCGTGATTGTGTGGTTTCCCTGGAAATTGTACCCGACGAACATCGGGACCGGCTTCGGCGCGTTTTTCGGGAGGTAGATCAGGAGGTTTGCCTTGACCGTCTCGTCCGAAGTGAGCGATTTGAACGTGATTTCGACCTGCTTGCGGATCGCTTTTCCGTGGTACGCGTTGTCTGACTGTTCAAAAACCTGGAACGTTACAAAATCCGGATGATTTCCGGCTTCGCGCAGAGCTTTCGGGAGTCGGCCGAACATTTCACGCTGGAACTGTTCCAGGATTTCGGGGCGGCGGACCTTTTCCCACTGCTCCACGGTCGTGACTTTGGTTCCGTCGTTGCATGTGAGCGGGTCAGGAAGCGTGTATTGCGGGACTTTGGCTTCATCGTAGTTGATTTTGATTTCTTCCGCGAATGCAAACGCAGTGGAGAGTAAGACAGTGAGGGTCAGAATGGTTCTCATAAAAGCTCCTGAAAAAAAGAGGGATGGAATGTTTTGGGAAATACCGGGTACTGGAAGGAAATATTTCCAGAACGTGCTACATTTTTTCTATTTTATTTCATCGTTACCCGTTTGTCAAGAGGCCGCCGGGAAGAAAAAAATGATTTTCGTCGTGTTTTGTTTAAATATTTTGAGGATTCCTGAAAAAAAAGGGAGGGAATTCCGGGGAAGGGCTTGAAATCTTTGCCGCTTTCCGGTATAATAAACACATTAATATTTTAGAATCATTTTTAAAATGAGTAATCTGCTCATAGAACAAAGGAGACTTAAAGTGTCGCAGAAAAGTTTTCTCTTCACCAGTGAAGCGGTTAGCATGGGCCACCCGGACAAACTGGCCGATAATATTTCCGATGGTATTCTGGACGCCCTTTATGCGCAGGACCCGACCAGCCGCGTCGCGTGCGAAACGCTCGTCACGACCGACCTGTGCGTGATCGCCGGTGAAATCACCACCAACGCCAAGGTCGATTACGAAGCGGTCGCCCGTAAAGTCATTAATGAAGTCGGCTACACCAGCAACGACATTGGATTCTGCGGCGACACTTGCGAGGTTCAGGTCCGTCTGGACACGCAGAGTCCGGACATCGCGATGGGCGTTGACCGTGACGGCGCTGGCGACCAGGGCCTCATGTTCGGTTACGCCTGCAAGCAGACCCCGGAACTGATGCCGCTGCCGATCGCGCTTTCGCACCGCATCATGAACCGCCTGACCGAAGCCCGTCAGAAGGGTGAGGTCGATTGGCTTCTGCCCGACTCCAAGAGCCAGGTCACGGTCGAATACGCCGACCGCATGACCCCGATCAAGGTCACGACCGTGGTCGTTTCCACGCAGCACCGCGCGACCGTCAGCCAGAAAGAGATCGCGGACTGGGTCATTCCGAACGTGATCCTGCCGTGCATTCCGGCCGAGCTGAACAAAGGCGACATTAAATTCCACATCAACCCGACGGGGAATTTCGTGGTCGGCGGCCCTCACGGTGACTGCGGCCTGACGGGGCGCAAAATCATCGTCGATACTTACGGCGGCTGGGCCTCTCACGGCGGCGGCGCGTTTTCCGGCAAAGACCCGACGAAAGTGGACCGCTCGGCTGCGTACATGGCCCGTTACATCGCGAAAAACGTCGTGGCGGCCGGCCTGGCTGACGACTGCGAAGTTCAGCTCGCTTACGCTATTGGCGTCGCGGAGCCAGTCAGCGTTTACGTGAACACGTACGGCAGCGAAAAGGTCTGCTCGTGCAAGATCGAAGCGGCGATCCGCAAGGTTTTCCCGATGACGCCGAAAGGGATCATCGAGTGCCTGAACCTGCGTCAGCCGATTTACCGCGCGACGGCTTCCGGTGGACACTTTGGCCGCGACGGTTTCCCGTGGGAAAAGACGGATAAAGCGGAAGAACTGAAAGCCGCGGTCCAAGACTAAGATCAAAAAATCTTAATATTAAAAAGTTTTTGAAAAGGGGGTCCCGGGGGAAAAACAATTTTCAAAATGTTTTTCCCTCCGCGGCCCTTAAACTCTTTACGGGCCGATTTTTTCCTCCCGAAGGGTGGAAAAACATGCTTCCAATATTACTCTAAAGAACTTGAATAATTATCCTTTTACAGGAGATTGTAATGAAGAAATTTTGGTCTTCGATATTCAGTTGCATCCTTTTAATTTTAATTGGTTGTCAAACCAAAGAAACCCAAACTGTTATGACTCCTCCAGATGATTCGGAAGAGTTGGAAGAGATGGTAGCCGAGACAATAAAAGCGTATGATGAAAATAAGGATGGAAAATTAGATGCAGAAGAACTTAAAAAATTCTTTGCGACCATCTTTTGGCTGAATGAGAATGACCAAATTAATGCCATTTCCAAAGTAAAAACTGCAGTCGTAATTCCGCCATTTGATCCGGTTGCAATCTCCAAAAAAGCAATGGAGCTTTATGATTCAAATGGGGATGAACAATTAGATGCCGTTGAGTTGGAAGCGTGTCCGGGAATGCTTTTCTCTCTAAAAAGTCCAAAGAGCATCGATACAAATTCGAATGGCATGATCGATGAAAGTGAGATTCAAGCACGTATTCAGGCTTGGATTGACATGCAAGTTGGAATTACCTGTCCTAGTGTAAAATTCATTGATTCCCAAGGCAAGATTCCGTATGATGTCATTGGAAAAAGAGTGATTTTGACCCCTGATCCAGTTCATGAGGGAATATTGAAGACGACCATACCAGTCATTATTGACGAAAAAGGCGAGTGCTTGCCGACTACACCTGGAAATATTGACGGTTTAATTGGTTTGTCCTATGGTTTTTACACGATCACGATCGAAAATACGCCCTACAAAAACTTGGGTGTTGAAATTTACGACGGCGCGAAAGAAGAGGAATCGTATTCTTTTAACATTAAATTAAAAAAATAGAAACCTAGATTAATTATTAAAAAGATTTTGAAAGAGGGAAACAGTGAAGAACCGTGAAAAAAGGTTTCTCACATCGTTTTCCCTCTTTTGGAACTTTTTTTATTGGATCTTCAAATCCTTCCCGATCACGTACGTGATTTTCTGGCCGAATGTCATCGTTTCTTCGATTTTCACCGGATCGCCGTGGCAGTCAAAAGCGTCGGTCACTTTACCGGAGATTTCGACGTTTTTCGTGATTTTCGTTCCCGGAGACCAGATCGCGTACGCCGTCTGACCATCTGGCCGCTTCCAGCTCAACGTGCAGAGGTTTCCGTTTTCCGAGAAAAGCTCCCCGGGAATCGGTTCCGAGCCGGCGGGACGCGCTTTTGTTAAGGCTTTGTAGGCCAAAAAACCGGTTTTCGGCGTAAGGTCCGCGTGAGTCAGACCGAAATGATGTTCCGGGTCTGAATTATTCTGCTCGACCGACTGAAACTCGTACGGGAAGAAAACTTCCACGCCGTAAGTGAGCGCGAGAAGCATCGCCTGACTGAGGTAGATCCCCTGGAACGATTCGGCCGTCCGGTTCCCGTTCCCGATGGAGTCCGGGACCGTGTTCAGCAGAATATTTCCTTTCCAGTTGCTCCGGAAGCGGTAAAGGCCCGCGATGATTTTCGTGGAGTCTTCGGACCAGACGAGGAATGGTTCGAGTGAGTCGCCTTCTTTCAGGAACTGGTCGGTGAAAAACGCCTGGCCGTGAATGTTTTCGATGGCGTAATTTTTCAGAAGTCCCTCTTTTCCCGGGGCCAAAGCCGGTTTCGGGTGCTTGGGAAGCCCTTCCTCCGTCCACCATGCGCCCCAGTGGACGCGAAACGAGTGCGCGAGCGGCAGATTATTCAGCGATTTCCCGGTTTCTACCCGATTCCAGACGCCATCTTCGCCCGGAGCCATACGGTAGTAGAACGGGATCCCGCCCAGCGCGCTGAGCGTCCCGCCCTTTTTGACGTATTCGCGGATCTCATCCTGCGCTTCGGTCGGAAAGGACTCGGCCGGAGGAAGGATCAAAACGGGGTTTTTGGCGGGATCCAGTGTTTTCAGGTCGGCAATGAGGACCGCTTCGCATTGGACCGGTGTTTGGAGCAGGCCTTGCCACATTTCCGGCGCAAGGCAATTGGAAGGCGGGTAAAGCGGGTCGAAAAGGACCGCGACTTTGCCCGGTACACCCTCCGGAAAGAGGCTTGCCAGCGCCGCGTCGATGAGCGCCGCGGAACGATTACCCGCCGACGGTGGCGTGGCCCAGCCCATTTCTGTGATCCAGAGCGGTTTTTTCCTGCCTGTGTATTGAACGGTCAGGTCCTGAAATTTCTGCAGATCGCTCAAAAACCGTTCGATGATGGACCGGCTCACCAGCCCGCTCCGGTACGGGTGAATATTGATGACGTCAAAGTACTCTCCCGCTCCGGCTTTCAGGGACTCCTCGTAGTAATCGAAAGGAACGCCGGCCAGACCGCCGTAAACGACCTGCGCGTCCGGGTCGATCGCCTTGATCGTTTCGTACGTGCATTTCAAAAAGGCCGCGTACGCCTTCGGGTCCGGTTTGGATTTCCAGAAACTTTCGATGTTGGTCTCGTTCCAGATCTCCCAGTACTTCACGCGGCCGTGGAAGCGGGAAACGACGCTTTTTACGTACTCGCACCACTCTTCATGATGCTCGCAGACGGGCGTGGCCCACGGCACGGAGTAGCCCAGAATGATGAGCGATTTCAGGCCGTTCTGCTCGACCTGATCCAATACCGACTCGATCCGGTCGTAATGTACGGGATCATTCGGGCCATCCTGAACCGTGCCCCAGTACCAATCCCAGCGGATCCAGTCGATCCCTGCCGAGCGCATGAGTTCGAGATTTCGCGGAACGAAAGGTTTTTCAAAGCCGCGCAGAATGTCTGCGTACACGCCGTACGGACTTTCCTGAGCCGCCGCAAACGTGAACGAGAAAAAAATCAAAGAGAAAAAAAGGAGGGTGCGCATAGGAAAAAAGGTGGGAAAAAGGAAGTTTTCAAAGGCCCTTTCTTTGAGGGGGCTGGCTCGCGCAGCGAGATTGGGGGAGTAACGGAAACGCTTTTTCACTCCCCCCGGCACTTCGTGCCACCCCCCTCAAAGAGGGTGGCTTTAGTCAGAATCTCTTCGTGATGCCCGGTTTCGGACTCTCGTAATTGCCGTTTTCGTCCGGCATGATGTAGCCCGGGCCGTCAAACTTCAGATCGTCCAGGTTCGGGCAAAGCTCGTAAGTCGAGTTCCACGCGGTGTCCCAAGTAAGTTCCTGACCGGATTCCATCGCCATGCGGCCCATGATCCCCGTGAAGTTGGACTTGATGCAGAAGTCCACGTCTTCGCACGGG
>JAFTCU010000212.1 GCA_017454585.1 Thermoguttaceae bacterium
CGACTCAAAAACGTCGTGCGGCCAGCCGTCGGAGGACTGGTTCCCGATCGAAAAGTCCTGCCAGACCAGGATCCCGAACTCGTCGCAGGCGTCGTAGAACGCTTCCTCTTCACGGAAACCAGGCCCCCAGATGCGCATGATTCGGATCCCGGCGTCCCGGGCGAGGCTCAAGTACCAGCGGTACTTTTCCGGCTTCAGGTCGCGCAAAACGTCGATCGGCATCCAGTTCACGCCCTTAAGGAAAACCGGCTTCCCGTTCACGACGCACTGCCATTTTCCCCAGCGGTCGCCAAGTTTCGGCCCGGCCGAGTCGGTCCACTCGATCGTTCGGATCCCGAAGCGGAAGCAAATTTCGTCCTGCGTCTTTCCGTCGGCCAGAAGTTCGACCTTGGCATCGTAAAGCGGCTGCGCGCCGAGGCCGTTCGGCCACCAGAGCGCCGGATTTTCCAGCGTCACTTCACCCCGGACCCAGCTTCGGCGGGTTTTCGGATGAATGGGGAATTCACGCTCAAATTTCTGACCGTCCCGGCTGAGCGTCAGGCGCACCGAGTACTGCTTCCCGCCGAGTTCATTTTGCGGAAGTCCTCCATACGCCGGCGTTTTCGCGTCCATCTGGTAATTCTGTATTTTGTACTGCTCGACGGCCAGCGACTGCACGCCCGAAAGGACTTCCGTCTCAAATTTCACGACCGCCTGTTTTCCGTCCGGTGAGATCGACTGGGTCGTGAGGAACGGTCGCTCAATGTGCGTTCTGGGAGCGAAATCCAGCCGGGCGCTGCGCCAGAACCCCAGCGTATAGAACGGTTCCACGCCGCTTCCCGCCGCGGTGGACCAGGGTTTGATGTGGTACGAGTCGCTCCGCCCACCGTCATGGCCCGGACGATTCACGTTGGCCGAGCCGACCGCGACCGTGATCTCGTTCTCGCCGTCCATTTTCAGGAGCTTCGAAATCTCGAACTCCGGCCCGCCGAACATTCCCTCGTGCCGGCCCATGTGGACGCCATTGAACCAGACGCGGGAGTAATAATCCAGACCGTCAAACGAAAGAAAGACGTAATCCCCCCGCTGTACCCGGGCTTTTTCCTCGGGAGAAAGGGTAAAGGTCTTTTTGAAGTACCAGATTTTCCCCTCGATCCATTCGTACTGTTTCGAGTTCAGCCCGACGTACGGTTCCGGCAGAACGCCCGCCTCGCAAAGCGCGCGGTGAAGGGTGGTCGGACGGCGCATCACGTGCCATTCCTTCACGTCTTTCGTGTCCTGGTAGGTCCGGGCAGAAGTATCCCGAAAACCGAAATTCCAGTCAAGACTCAAATCGTGATGTGCGTCTCCCAGACGCGGCGTGATGCGGAAATGGTGCTGGGTCCGCACGTCTTTATCATACGGAGGAGCGTCACCCGGCGCAATCTCCGGAGCCGGAGCATCTGCCGCAAACAGAACCAGGGTGGGAAGGATACAAAAACAGAAAAACAAAAGTCCCAAAAATCTTTTCATGATAAAATCTCCCAAGGAAGTGGTAAAGTCAGTGATTTAAGACTAGTATAACAGATTTTCCGCAAAGAACAAGGCGGTAGAAAAAATTTTATTTTCTGGCAGAATAAACCATTTCCGGGACGATGCCGGGCACATCGTCCCCACTCATTGATCTTTCTTCCGTGGTTTCATCAGTTTGGGGATCCCCACATTGACAAACCACCACCCGGCACCGCCAAAAACCAGGCCCTGCAGATCCTCAATAAAGTCGAAAATGTCGCAGTACCGGCCAAACCACGGGTTCAGAAGCCCCTGAAGGATTTCCGTCACGCCCGCATACGCGATCATTCCGAGAAACAGCCAGCCTGGGTGACGGAATCGGGCACAAAGCCCCAGGACTGCCAGAACAAGGAACGCGAGAACATGGGGCGTCAGACCGACTCCAAACCCGCTTTCTGCCATTTCTTCATCTACCGGAACGATGGCAAACGGGTTATGCACGACGAGCAGAAACGTCAGGAAAATGACGTACAAAACGAATGTGATCCGAAGCCATTTTCTCATTTCAGCGGTCTCCTTTCCACCCCTTCCCGGGTCGGTTCCACGACGCGGATGGAGCCGTCCTCATTGAAGAAAAGCCGATCGATACAAACCTCGCGGTCCCACGATCCGGGCCGAAGAGGCGTACAGAGCCGATGGTAAAAAATGAACCACTCGTCGGTCCCCGGGATCTGGAGGACCGAGTGGTGCCCCGGCCCGAAAATCCCCTTTTCCGGCCGTTTCGAGAGGATCCGGTTTTCCTCGGGAACGTTCCACGGCCCGTTGATCGACCGCGCCCAAGCGTAACGGACTTGATACTCGACGCTCCGCGTGTCGTTTTTCGACCACGTGAGGTAGTAGATCCCAGCCCGGTAAAAGACGTGCGCACCCTCGAAAAACCCGGGGATCTCCAGTACGCGGACGGTCTCGGGCTTCAGCGAGATCATGTCGTCGCCGAGTTCCGCCATAGCGAGGTAACTGTTCCCCCAGAACAGGTACTACTTCCCGGTTTTCGGGTCCTGGAAGACGTCCGGGTCGATTTCCACACCGCGGTTTACGCCGTCTGGATGGCAGTCGATGAGCGGCCGCCCCGAATCCCGAAACGGCCCGGCTGGTGAGTCTCCGACCGCGACGCCGATCTTCAGGTTACAGCAGAAGTAGAAGAAGTACTGAAATTTCCCGTCCGGCCCTTTTTTCTCGAGGATGGAGGGCGCCCAACCCAGCGTGTGGTCCCACGAAACATCGCGGAGGTTCAGAACGATCCCCTCCGGCCGCCAATGGACCAGATCATCCGACGAGTACGTGCCGAAACAATCACGTACCTGCCCGAACGCCCCAGTGGCGTACACGTACACGCGCCCGGTCTGCTCCGAAAACAAAACCTCCGGGTCCGCCAGGATCCTGCCCGGAAGGAACGGATTGTGCTCCGTTTTTTCCTGAGCCAGGGTGGAAAGAGTGAGGGAAATCAGAACGAAAAAGGAAAAAATTCGGTGAGTCATAAAAATACGGGGACGACGCTTCCAGCGTCGTTTCTAATTATGAATTGTGAATTATGAATTATAATGGAAGACGACGCTGGAAGCGTCGTCCCCGTAATTTACGGTGGCATTACTGCCACCGCTCGCCAGCGTTACTCACAAAGTGCGCGTTCTTCCGGGGTGAGGCCGTACAGGTCGAAAACCAGATCGTCGATTTGACGGTCCAGCGACGCGGCACGGCGTTCCAGAACGACGCGCTCCTGCGGATTGAAAAACGTCTCGGTCTGCAAACGGCGATTCAACGCCAAAAGCTCCGTCACGGCCCGAACAATGTGGTTGTGTTGGGCTTTTTCTGTGGGGTTGGTGAAATCAATGGTTTTAATCGGAGTACGATTCAAAATATTGGATGAATATGAATAATATCCGCCGCTTTTTAATGAGGCGAAACTTTGTAAATAAGTTTTCATTAAAGATGAATTCAGTATAGCAAGTATGTAGTACAAGTCGTACTGCACATCATTGAGAGTAATTGCAAAGACTCGCGCGCAACTAAATCCTGCTTTTGAATCATCAATACAAAATTTATGGTTTTTGGTTTCACCTGGGGATACGATTTTAATTTGTTCAAAAATGTTTTTTTGACCAAAACGCGTAAGACCAAACCAATCTTTTTTCCCTTTGAAATTTTCCCTGCTATCTTTACGACTTTCTAAAATGGCTTTTTTGCTTCGTAAATAATTATAGGCCTTTGGGTATTGTGATTTTAATTCCGCTTCTGTATATAAAACCGTTTTCCCGTTTTCGTATTTATAAGGATAAATCACAAATTTTTCAGGTCCAGAACAGTAATATCTATTACAATTCTGGGCGCGAATTACAGGTAATAGTATTTCTGGTTCAATATCTGGGCAAGTATCTTTAGTAAACATAAGCACATCATCTTTGCCTGTAAACAAGCCCGCCCAAGTATTTCCTATAACTCCAAGTTCTTCAGAAGCATCTTTAATACGATTAAAAACTGATTTCAAATTCGCATTTTTCAAAATCCAGTTACTATCGTCCAAGTCCTGGCAATTAATCAATATTGCAGGACCATGATTTCCTTCTTGCGCATTTTGTAAATTCTCTACATAAAAATAATCAAACGTTGACGGCGTTTTATTCTGGAAGATAAAAATACTCACGTAAGTTTGAGCGCCTTTGAAAATCGGCAAATCTCCATAATCGACACATTCAGTGAGTGCATAATCTTTTAATAGAAAAGCCCTCATTGCTTGACCATATTCGGTCGTCAAAAACTGATTCGACGTAATGAAAGATGCAATCCCGATTTCATTTTTCAGCAGTTCATGCGACTTTTCAATAAAGCACAATGAAAGCTCGATTCGTTTAAGTGCTGTTTTATAATGTGATTTTAAATAATCAATCACATTATATTCCATATTTTGCACTCTCACATACGGCGGATTCCCAATCACGGCATCAAACCCGCCGTTTTTAAGGATCGTGCCGAAGCCGTGAACCGGGTCGCGCCAGTCGAAGGCGTTGATCGTGAGCTGCTCCTCAAGGTCGAAAAGCGTACCCTGGCTCTGATCATAAAAATCCGGGCCGATGAGCGAGTTTCCGCAGCGGATGTTTTCCGAAAGGTTCGGCAGCGCGCGGTCGTAGAAGAGCCGCAGGTTGGATTGAAGCGCCTCGTCGTTGAACCCTTCCAGAACGCAGAGCGAAAGGGAGAGTTTGGTCACTTCCACCGCCTGCGCGTCCAGGTCCACGCCGTAAATGTTGTTCAGGAGGATCCGCTTGCGCTCGGTAAGGGTCAGCCTCCACTCGCCCGAGGCGGACTGGCATAGCGTGTTCGGGTCTGTTTTTTTTCGCTACCTGCCGGCTGCCGGGGGAATTTGCGGGATTTTGCCCGTGCGGGTCATTTCGCCGAGCCAATATTTCAGGTGCCAGTCCATGAGGAACTTGTACGCACCGAGGAGGAACGAGCCGCTCCCGCAGGCCGGGTCGAGGATCTTCAGCCTGGCGACCTCTTTCGGCGTTTTGCCCTCGCACAGACGGCCGACCGTGTTCTGCACTATGTAATTCACGATGTACGGCGGCGTGTAGAAAACGCCGTTCGCTTTCTTCACCTCCGGCTTTTCTTCCACTTTGACCAGCCGAGCGGGGGTGATGCGGACCACTTTCCCAAGGAAACGCTCGTAAACGTTCCCCAAAATTTCCACCGGCAGCACGTCAAACCGATACGGCGAAATGGGTGGGTAGATCCGGCTCAGAATTTCTGTCAGCGCGCGGTCGCTGAAATGCAGCTTCGGCGTAAGCGTGTCCGGTTCTTCCGTCTGATCTGGCTCGTTCGTGAAATGGAAAAAGCCGGAATTGTACTTTTCGTCCGCGGCGCGGTAAATGTCCAGAAGGTGGGCGTAAATGTTGGTTTTCTGGCCGTCGATCAATCGGAAAAGCTGCTCCTCCGGCTCGATCCCGCGGTCTTCGGCCATCCGCAGAAAAACGATTCGGTCGATGGTGCGCTGAACGACGAAATTCAGGGCGCGGGCGTCAAGTTCGGGATTATTCTTTGCCGCGTCCCGGGCAAGAATGACGCGCCATTCCTCGATTTCGCGCAGGAATTCATCATCGACTTCCGACGTGCCGGCCTTGGATTTCCGGGACTGAACGAAACGGTCGAAACTCCCGCGCATGATGTTCTCGCGATGGAAGATATCCTCGATCTCGTCCCAGCGGTCGATGTACTCCCGGAACGTGAAATACTTGATTCGCGCGACACTTGCCGGGTCGGAGATTTTCGGGCGGATGCGGCAGTCGTAAACGGCCATTTCCTCGAAGTCACTCAGGACGGAAATCGGCAGACCGCAGGACCATCCGTAGCAACGGAGCTGGTAGGCGGGTGAAATGTCAGTTTTAATCGCGACGGAGGGTTTCTTGGCTTCGAGGAAGAACTTTCGGTTCTCGCCGATCCGAAAAGCGTAGTCAGGGGCCTTTGAGTTGGAATTTCCAACGCCTTTCAGACGAATAGAATCTTCATGAATGACTTCGCGGTAATTCAGTGCGTACCCGGCCTTATTGTTCACGTCCCAGCCGAGCGCTTCCCAGAACGGATTGATGAACTCGTTCCGGGTCATCGTCTCATTGTATGACGCAGATTTGTACTGGGCGAGATTGCTCTCAAATTTTTGAACGAGTTCGCGAATTTTTTGGGGAGCGGGCATGGTAATTATGAATTTTAAATGATGAATGATGAATTGCGGGGACGACGCTTCCAGCGTCGTTTTTCGGAGTGCGGTGATACAGTCGCGCAAGTGACATTCACCGCTTTCCCTTGCGGCAATACAGCCTCGCAGAGGCATTTGCCGCTGAACTGCGCTGGACGTCCCTCACGTGAAAATCCGTTCCAGCCGCCTCACTTTTCGGTCGCTAAGTGAAAGCGGCAAATGAAGCCTTCGGCTTCTGTATTGCCGCACTCCACATGACGACGCTGGAAGCGTCGTCCCCGTAATTTACGGTGGCATTACTGCCACCGCTCGCCTATTATTTCATGAACCCGTCCAGAACCCGGGCCACGATCTCGATGTTCCCGAATGGGGCGGAAACCTGGATCCCCGCCATGCGATGGCGGATCTTTTCGATCATTTCCCGCGCGATGGCGATCCCTTCGGTCTGCTGGTCCTCTTTTTTCTCCCAGCGTTCCATGCGTTCCATGATGGAGTCCGGCACGGTCACGCCCGGGACTTCGGTCTTCATGAAGTACGCGTTCCGGTAACTCGCCAGCGGCCAGATCCCCGCCATGATCGGCACTCCGGCCGGCTCGATCTCGTCGAGCGTTCGCAGAAGAACGTCCGGGTCGAAAACCGGTTGGGTGATGGCGAACTCGGCGCCCGCTTCCGCCTTCCGGAAGAAACGGGAGATTTCCCGCTCATGATTCAGCGCGTTCGGATCGATCCCGACTCCGGTCACGGCCGAGGTTGGCTGCGGGAGCGGATTCCCGGCCAGGTCCACGCCGCGGTTCATGCGCTGCTGGATGCGCGTCATTCCGACCGAATCCGTGTCGAACACGCCGGTCGCGTCGGGGTAGTCCCCCAGTTTGGGCGGGTCACCCGTGATGAACAGAATGTTCTGGATCCCGCACGCTGCCGCGCCAAGCAGGTCGGCCATCGAACCGATCAGGTTTTTGTCACGGCTGCAAAAGTGCAGAATCGTTTCGATTCCTGCATCCCGCTGGATCCGATCGGCCGTGATGATCGACGAGATTTTGCAACTGGCCCGCGGTCCGTCGGGAATGTTCACGCAGTCCACGCCCATCGCCTTGAGCTTCTGGCACTTTGCAACCGTACCGGAAAGGTCAAACCCGCGCGGGGGGACCAGTTCCACGCTCGTGATCCAGCTTTTTTCAGCCAGTTTTTTACCCAGGGCCGAGCGCTCGGCGAGTGGTTTCGGTTCGAGAAGGGTGGCCTTTTCCGAAAGAGCCCCCTCCTTCACGTCGTGCATTCGTGCGTTGGCCAGAGGTTTGACCGACCGAGCCATTTCCAGAATGTGTTCCGGACCGATGCCGCAGCAGCCGCCGACGCCGCGAACGCCCAGATCGATGTACCGTTTCGCGTACTCGGTGAAGAACTCGGGCGACGTCATGGAGATCGACCGCACTTCCACCTTGCGCGGAACGCCGGCTTCGGGCTGAACCACCATCGGGAGGTCCACCAGAGGAAGGATCTCCTGCACGGCCGTGAGCATTTCATCCGGCCCGACGCCGCAGTTCATCCCGATTGCAAGAGGCTTGGGAAGTTTGTGCAACACGCATGCGGACTGGAAGTCACGAAGCATTTCCACCAACGGCATCGCGTTCGGATTATCTCGCTGCATGTTCGGACGGAATGAAAGGATGAACGGCACATCTTCGCCCGACGTTTCCTTCAGGCGCTGGATCGCGTACTCGGCGGCCATTAAATCTTCCGGTGAGCCAAGCGTCTCAAACATGATGAAATCCGCGCCGGCGTTCATGAGGGCCTGGATCTGCTGGGTCTGGATCGCAACGACCTGGTCGAATGTCAGAACCTTTTGCTCATCCATGACCGGCCCGACGGAACCGGCGATGAAAATAGGCTTTTCCGCGTCTTTCGGATGAGCCTCACGGTAGTCGGCAATCGCTTTTCGGGCGTTTTGGACCGCCGCCTCGTTGATCAGATCCACACGATCCGAGAAGCCGAATTTCTGGAGGTAAAAAGCGTTCGCGCTCGTCGTGTTGGTCGTGAGGACCTCTGCGCCGGCAGCAAGGTACGAGGCGTGGATCCGAACCACCAGATCGGCCCGCGAAACGTTCAGTTCATCGAAGCAGGCGTTGGTGAAAATGTGATTCCGGTACAGTTCCGTACCCATAGCACCGTCGAAAATGACGACCGAGTTTTTAAAAGCTTCCTGCAGAAGCGCGATTTGGCTGTTGGTGTTGGACATATTTTCAAGACCTGAAACAAAAATATTACCGCATTTTCAGACATTTTACCTGATTCAGAAGAAAAGTCAAGGTTTCCCCGGGAGTTTTTTTCATTTTTTGGAAAGTTCCCAATGCTCGAATTCTCTGAGAAAGAAGATAAAAAAACAGACCAACCCGAAGATTGGCCTGCAAAGGACAAGAGTACAAAATCAAACGGAACTGATGCGACGCTCGGCCCCGAAACCGGAACCGTTTCCCCAAAAAGGCGTTGTTTTCCCCATCCATCTATCCCCGTGGTATAAATCCCGCTTCGTACTGAAATCGTCGCTAAAACCCCCAAGCTGAATTTGTGGACGTCAGGACCAAACGAGGAAAATCATCATCCCTTATGACTACTATTATTTTAGCATATAATTTAATAATTGCAAGTGTCAAAACCACAAAAAAACAAAAAAAGATTAAAAAAGTTAAACTTTTACAAACTTTTGACGATCTGATTTTTTGTGCGAAATCCTTACAGAAATTTTTTCTCTTTTTTTGCAAAAGTTTCTTAAAAATGGGGGGGATGGGCTGGACAAAAATGGTTTTTTCTGTTAGGCTATTATAATACATTTTATAATTTGGAAAGTTATTGGCTGGACAACTATGACTCCTTTTCTTCACACTGCCGAAGAAGCCGTCACCATTTTCCTGAGAGCTGCAGAGCTGAATATTCAGACCCAATGCCGAGAAGGAAATTTGCTTATCCTGAACCAGGAGAACGCTGCGGATGTTCTGCTGACTGGGGACCTGCACGGCCACGTGGAGAACTACCTTGCCATTCTGAAACTGGCGAACATGGAAAAATATACTGGGCGTCATCTGGTTTTCCAGGAAATTTGCCATGGGGGCCCTCAACTGCCCGACTGTGGCGGTTGTTGTTCCCATCGAATGTTGACCGAAGTAGCGAACATGAAGGTGCGCTACCCGCAGCGCGTGCACCACATCATGAGCAATCACGAGTTGGCCGAGCTGACCCGCTACCCGATCCAAAAGAACCGGCAGTTTCTTAATTCTGCCTTCGCTGCTGGTATGCGTCACGATTATGGGGTCCATGCTGAAGACGTGCGCATCGCGATGCTTTACTACCTGGAAACCTGCCCTCTGGCGGTGAAGATTTCCGGGAACGTCTTTTTCTCACATAGCATTCCCAATTTGCACCTGGATCCGCTGCATCCGTTTGACGATTCCATCTTTTATCGTTCACTGGACCCTGGATCGGATTTCATTCGGGACGGTTCTGTTTACCGACTTGTTTGGGGGCGCGAGTACAGCCAGGCCAATGCTGACGAGTTTGCGAAGATGGTCAGCGCGGAGATCCTTGTCTGCGGTCATGAGCCGTGCGCGGAAGGGTATAAATTCCCGAATTCACGCCAGGTGATCATCGACTGTAGCGGAAACGTGTCTTGCTGTATGCTGATCCCCACAAACCAGAAGCTGATGCTGTGGAATTTCCGCACGTTTGTCGTTCCGTTGGAAAGTGAGACCAGCGCGGAATAAAATATGACAATAGAAATATTTCTCAACAGACTTTTTTGTAAATCGTCATAAGAACTGGCAAGACATCGCATACGGGGATGACGCTTCCAGCGTCATCAAATATTTTTAAGACGACGCTGGAAGCGTCGTCCCCGTATGCATTTAAAATAAAAAAACCGGCAATACCTACTCTCGCACTTGCAGTACTACCATCGGCTCGGAAAGCTTAACTACTGTGTTCGGGATGGGAACAGGTGAACCTTTACGACTCATCACCGGTAATAAATCTCTGAATCAATCAAGAGTCAGAGATTTCAACAATTTGGTAAGCAACGCGCGCTCGCAAGCCCTAAAAACATGCGATAAAGTGTTTGTCCATTAGTAGCGGTCAGCTAAACACATTACTGCG
>JAFTCU010000213.1 GCA_017454585.1 Thermoguttaceae bacterium
GACGATCGGGCTGCACCCGCTGGACGTCCAAACGCTCATTGGAGTTTTTCAGACGCTCATCGCCCACGGCGCGACGGTGGTCGTGATCGAGCACGATCTGGACGTGATTCAAAACGCGGACTGGATCATCGACCTCGGCCCCGGCGGCGGCACGGCGGGCGGAACCATCTGCGCCGTCGGCACGCCCGAAGAAATCGCCAGGAACCCTCGAAGTATTACAGGAAAATTTTTAAAAATCAGGAATTAATTTCAACCATGGCGAAAATAGTTTCACGCGAAATCCTTTGGCCTTTCATCCTTTTGACCACTCTGTTCGCCTGGTGGGGCCTGGCGAATAATATGACGGACACGCTGCTCCCGGCGTTCAAGCGGATCATGAGCTTCAACGACGGAACGACCGCGTGGATCCAGGTCGTTTGCTATGCGCTGGGTTACGGCTGCTGCGCGATCCCCGGCGCGATCTTCATGAAGCGCTTCACCTACAAAGCGGGCGTTTTGCTCGGCCTTGGAATGTTCGTCTTCGGGACCCTCGCGTTCTTTCCGGCAAAATTTGCGTACCACTCCCCGGGTTTGTGCTACATGATTTACCTCGCGGCGATCCTCGTGACGTTCGGCGGTCTGGCGATCCTGGAAACGGCGTGCAACGGCTACGTCTGCGCCATGGGCGACCCGGAAACGGCCGTCCGTCGGTTAAATCTCGCGCAGTCGTTCAACCCGTTCGGCTCGCTCGTCGGAATCGTTTTGAGCCAGGTTTTCATTCTTTCCCAGCTCAGCCCCCTGACCGCGGCAGAGCGAAGTAAACTCCCGGCGGAGGAACTGGCGGCGGTCCAATCGTCGGAGCTTTCGGCAGTCTCCGCGACGTATGCGCTGATCGGCCTGATCCTGTTGGCGACCTGGCTCGCGATTTTCTTCACCCGAATGCCGAACATCAGGGAGACTGAGACGAAAATCGACTTTTTCGGGACGTGGAAGCGACTGTTCCGCAAACCGGCGTACGTGCTTTCGGTGATCGCGCTCTTTTTCGTCGTGGGGTCGCACATCAGCTGCTGGTCGTACACCGTCCGGTACTGCATGGTGGCGCTGAATCTCGACCAGATCGCCCAGACGGCTCCCGAAACCCTCCGGAACATCGAGCCAATCAGCAGTAAATTTTACGATTTCTGCGAGTTGGTGGGCCTGACCGGATTCATTCCCAAGACCGCGGAACAGTGCGGCGCGACGTTCTACATTTTCTCCCAAATCCTGTTCATCAGCGGCCGTTTCTGCTGCACCGGGCTGATGAGCCGGATCCGTCCCTCGAGCATTTTAGCCCTTTTCGCGGTCTGCGCCTTCATCTGCACGGGAATCGTCGTGGCGAGTCCAAATTTGCTCGGCGTTTACGCGCTCTGCTGCGCTTCCGGATTCATGTCGCTGATGTTCCCGACCGTCTTCAGTTACGGCACGAGAAACCTTGGTTCCGACGCGAAAATGGCCGGCGCCGGAATGGTCACGATGCTCTGCGGCGGCGCGATCCTGACGCAGATCCAGGGGATCATTTCCGACTCGACCGGTTCGATCGCCTACGCCTACGCCGTCCCGCTCTTTGCGTTCTTCATGGTGGCGCTTTACGCGATTTTCGTCTGCCGCCGGATGGACGGAACCCCCAAAACTAGTGAGGAGTGAGGAGTTAGGAGTGAGGAGTTTGAGTGAGGCGGGGCGTTTGATGAACGTTTCGCCCAAACTCCCTGAAAATTCAGGAACGAAGAAAATATTTTTTCCCCCCCCACCTTTTTTGACCGGATCGACAAAAAAATGAAAAGAAAAACCCTTCCCGTTCTCGTTCTGCTGGTTTTGCAGATGGTTTTCGTCTCGGCCCTCTTTGGGGAGGCGAATTTCCGAGTCTTTGAAAAAGAGTTTCCGACCTACCCGTTTGGGGACCCGGACCCGGTTCCGACGATGAGCCGGTTTTATCCGTACTTCCGGTTTGACGGCTACGCGATCCAGAAAGAAATGAAAAAGTGGAAAGTCGTGGAGCTTTCCAACGATTACATTTCCATGGAGATTTTGCCCGAAATCGGCGGGAAGATCTGGTCCGTGACCGAGAAATCAACCGGGAAATCGATCATTTACGCCAATCCAGTCGTGAAGTTCCGCGAGGTCGGAATGCGCGGCCCCTGGACCAGCGGCGGGATCGAGGTGAACGTGGGGATCATCGGCCACGCCGCTTCCTGCTCGTCCCCGGTCGATTGGAGCGTCCGCAAAAATCCCGACGGAAGCGTCAGCTGCTTCATCGGCGCGCTGGAACTCATCACCCGGGCGAATTGGGAGGTGGAAATCAATCTTCCGACCGATTCCGCCATTTTCGCCATGAAGTTTTACTGGCACAACGCGTCGGGGCAGACGGAGCCGTACTACACTTGGACCAACGTGGGCGTGCGTACGGACGGCGGGATGCAGGTCGTGAATCCCGGAACCTACCGAATCGGTCACGCGGGCGAACTTGACCCGTGGCCTATGGACCCGAAGCGTGAAAAAGACCTTTCCGTTTACGAAAACAACGATTTCGGCTCGTACAAATCGTACCACATTCTCGGGAGGCTTGCGGAGTTTTACGGCGTGTACCACCGCGACGAGGATTTCGGCGTCGCGTCGATCATTCCGATGGAGGGGAAACGCGGGCGGAAGGTCTGGATCTGGGGCCTTTCGCGCCAAGGGATGATCTGGGAGGACCTTCTAACCGACCCGCCGGCAAAGCAGTACGTCGAGATCCAGGCCGGGCGTCTGTTCAACCAGTGCAGCGGCGACAGTTCATACACGCCGTTCAAAAACCGGGAGTTTGCCCCATTCGCGACCGAACAGTGGGTCGAGTACTGGATGCCGGTCATGAAGATCGGCGGGTACTGCGCCGCCAGCGTCTATGGAGCGCTGAACGTCACGCAAAAAAAAGACGAGAAACAGGTGGTTCTTCAGTTTTGCCCGTCACGGACTTTTGAGGCGGCCCTGAAGATCTACGACGGCGAAACGCTCCTCTGGGAGTCCGAAACGCCCGTGAAATTCCGGACGCTCGAACCGTTCCGACTCGAAAAAACGTTGGAGCAAAACCCCGAAAGATTGCGCGTCGTTCTGGGGGAAAACCTCCTCGCTTGGCCGGGGGACGTGGAAAAAAAAGAATGGGTCCACATGAATTGGGGGGATCATTGTTGGTCGGGCTACATGGATTTTGCGTTGAATCGTCCGCTTGAGTCCAAGATCGACCAGAAAAAAATCGAAAGCCCATCGGCCGACTATTTGATGGGGCGCGAGTTCATGCGTGACCACGAGTACGCCAAATCGGATAAAAAGTTCATGGAATGCCTCAAAAAAGACCCACTTTACGTCCCGGCATACGTCGGACTGGCGGAAAATTCAAACCGGCGCGGTGACTGGGATATCGCCGAGGACTTGGCGCGTCAGGCGCTCAGAATCGACACTTACGACGCAGCGGCGAACTATCAGCTCGGTCTGGCGTACCTTCATCTTGGAAACCTTACGGACGCGAAAGAAGCGTTTTCGGTCTGCGTCATTTCCGACTCCTGCCGCTCGGCGGGGTTCACCGGTTTGGCCAAGGCCCGGCTCAAAGCGGGCGAGTGGGTCCGCGCCGACGAAGCCGCGCAGCAGGCGCTGATCTACAACGCGCTGAACGCCGACGCGATCTGCGCCCGTTCCGCCGCTTTGCGTCACGCGAAGCCGGAAAACACCGCCGAATCCGGGAAGGACCTGAAAGACCTGAAATTCCTGAAAGATTTCAGCGAGGCGCACCCGCTTCTGGCCCTTCCGCTCGCGGAGCTTTTCCTCCATGGCGAATTGGAAGAGTCGGCTTTTCTCGCCTCCGTTCAGTGTGAACTCCCGCACGAAACGTTCCTCGAACTGGCGGCGTGGTACAAGACGGTCGGTCTGACGATGGACGCGATGCGGATCATCGAAACGGCCCTGAAACGCCCCGATGTGCGCAGGACGGAGCTTTTGTACTGGCTGGCGTTTTTGAAAGATGACCCAAAAACTCTGGCTCAGGCGGAGAACGAGTCGCTGGACTTTTGCTTCCCGTTCCGGCCGGAGGCGCTTGAGGTTTTCAGGTGGACGTTCAGGAATAATGAAAAATCCTGGAAAAACCGCTACTTGCTGGCGGTTCTGTTTGCTGCACTGGAAAAACCGATGCAAGCGCTGGGACTCTTGCGAGAGTGCGGCGAGGTTCCGGACTACGCGCCATTTTACGCCTTCCGCGCCGAGCTTGCGAAGTCACAGTCTGAGCCGAGAGAAAACGTAAAAAAGGACCTGGAACGTGCGTTCCGTCTGGAGCCGGAAACCCCGCGTTACGCCACGAAATACGCTGCATGGCTCGCGGAAAACGGTTGGGAAAAGGACCTGGACGCTCTGACGGCCGAGTACATTCAGAAGTTTCCGACCAATACGAATCTGGTCCTTCTGCGCGCCCGCGCCCTGATGATAAACAAGCGGGACCTGGAGGCGTACGAATTTCTGAAAAAAGCGGTCTTTCTCCCGGCAGAGGGGAGTTTGCTCGCCCGGAATCTCTGGCGCCGCGCCACGCTGAATCTGGCGGTTCAGGCGTTCGAGGCCGGAAAACTCGCGGAGGCTCTGGAATGGTCCAAATGCGCTCGTCTCTGGCCGGAAAATCTCGGCTCGGGGAAACCTTACGCCGACCTTTGCGACGAGCGGCTGGAGGACTGGATCGCGTATCTGTGCACGAAAAAGCCCGAATTTCTCAAGCGGATCGCCGCGCCGATGGATCCCGATCAGGAAAAAGTCTGGTCGAAAAAACCGGTTTCCGCCCTGCTTTCGGCCTTGGCTCTTCGCGAGCTTGGCGAGAACGAAAACGCTCAGAAACTCATGGATTCCCTGACCGGTCCTGATTTTGAGGCCCAGCGGAAGTTTTATGAGGAAAAAAACGCCGCGAATTTCAAAGCCGCCGATTTGCGCCAGATCTTCAAGTGGCTGATGGATTAGAAAAAGGCCGACCCGTTCAAACATTCACCCCCCTGGAGATTCCATGCGTTTAAATTCACTGATTTTTTTCGCTTTTTTAATTGCATTTCCGGTCCTTCTTTCCGCAGAGACCACCCTTTCCGTGGACGGCGCTCCGTGCGCGGTCATCGTGCTTTCCGACTCCCCGACCCCGGTAGAACAGACTGCGGTTCAGGAGCTGAAAGAGCATCTGGACCTGATGACCGGCGGCTCGTTTTCGATCGTTTCCCTTTCCGAACTGGATGAAACCGCCGCGAAATCGCAGGCCAAAACGAAAATCTACGTCGGCGATTCCCCCCGGGTCCGCGAGCTTCTTCCTGACTTCGACCCGGAAAAACTCGGCTACGACGGGATCCGCATCAAAACGCTCGGCGACTCCCTCATTCTGGCGGGCCACCCGAAACGCGGCACGCTGTACGCGGTTTACTCTCTGCTTGAGGACCAGCTCGGCGTTCACTGGTGGAGTGACTCGGAACGGACCGTCCCGCACCGCGCGTCGATCGTTCTGCCTCCGCTCGACGTAACGTACGCTCCGAAGCTGAAACTTCGTGAGGCGCATTACCGCGTCGGTTTCGACGGCATTTTCCAGGCCCGGCTCCACCAGAACGTTTCGTCCAAAACGCACTCGAACGGAAACCGCTCCGTCATTCCGCCCGAGTACGGTGGGAGCGACCATCTGCTCTACTTCAAGGCCCGAAACTCGGCATTCCACTCGTTTTACGTCATTCTGCCCCCCTCGAAGTACTTCAAGGACCACCCGGAGTGGTACAGTGAGATCAACGGCAAGAGGACATGCGAACACGCCCAGCTTTGCCTGACGAACGAGGAAATGTTCCGCGAGTACGTGAAAAACACGCTGGAGCTCCTCGCTCAGGAGCCGGGCGCGAAGTACGTCTCCGTGACGCAAAACGACTGGGGCGGAAATTGCCAGTGCGCCAAATGCCGGGCCGTTGACGAAGAAAACGGAAGCCCCTCCGGCACCATGATCCAGTTCTGCAATCGGGTCGCGGACGAGATCCAAAAGGTTTACCCCGACGTTTACGTCGATACTTTGGCGTACCAGTACACGCAGGCCGCGCCGAAAAAAGTGCGTCCGAATTCCAACGTCGTGATCCGTCTTTGCAGCATGGGCGCCGGCTACCTGTACCCGATGGAGACCCGAAAGGACCCGGCCAATGAACCCTTTCTGAAAGCCGTGGACGAGTGGTCCGCCATCACGAACAAACTGATCATCTGGCAGTACACCACCTGCTTTTCGTCCTACATGACGCCTCACCCGAACCTCCGCGGCCTGATCCCCGACTTGCGTTTCTTCATCGAAAAAGGGGCTTTCGGCTACTTCGCCCAAGGGGACGCTTTCTGCGTGGCGGGTGATTTCGTGCGCCTTCGCAACTGGCTCCTTTCCCGCCTGATGTGGAACCCGGACCTCGACGAACGCGAGCAGTACGACCTCTTCATGCGCGGCTACTACGGCGACGAGGCGGGCCCGATCCTCCAGGAATATTTGAAGCTGATCCACGACCGCGCGCAGGCGTCCTGGATCCATCTCCACTGCTACGAGAAAGACGTTTTGAGGTGGATGGACCTGGAAACCTTCAACCGGGCGATGAATCTGATGGACCAGGCCACCGCCGCGGCCGAGCGTCAGGAAAAGACCGATCCGGCCAAATACGCCGGCACGTTGGCGCGCGTCCGCCGGGACCGAATCCCGATGGACCTGACGGCCATTCTGTACTACTATCACCTGAAAACCGAGGCGGACCGGACCGACCAGCCTTTCAACGGCCCCGAAGATCCCGAGGCGGCCCTGGATAGTCTGGTGAAGTACCTGCACGAGCTGAACGTCGAGCGTTGCACCGAGTTCGGCGACGTTTGCCGTCTGGACCCGTACTGCGAATTCCTCCGTTCGAATTTGAAAAAGAGCAAAGAGGTGTACGAAAAGTGCAAGGCCCCAGCAAAAACCGACCCGTTTGTGGACGCGATCCCGGTCGAAAGCCGTTACGACGCGCAGGAAAACGACATGACTTTGCGTGAACCCGGCAAATGGACCGACCTGTTCGACGATCCGGCGGCCTCGAATGGCTTGGCGGGAAAACTCCTTCCGAACCACACGGTCTGGGCGATCCATCTCCCGATCCCCAAGGCGATCTACTCGCTGAAACCGGTGTCAGCTTCAACGGAAACGGCTCCGGCTGAACCCCGCTTCCACATCTACGCGTGGCTCCGTTGCGACGCCTCCGCGCTTGACTCCCCTGCTCCGGCTTTCCAGGTCGGAGTATTCGACCCGGCCCCGTGGAAACCGGTCTTCCAGCGAGCGATCCCCACGAACCAGGCATCGGGACCGGGCTACACGCGCCTTGACCTCGGAAACCACGTCCTTCCCCCGACGGCTTATTTCTGGGTCGCGCCGATGAACAAGCCCGACCAGATCCGTGGAATTTACCTGGATCGGGTCGTCTTTGTTCGTGAATGAACATGGATTGGGGAGGAAAATGAAAAAAACTCTCAAAAACCCCTCCCTCCCCCTTTACAAAACGGGAAAGTGTGCTATACTATTCATCATCTTGAGTGAAAATTACCACCCAAGCCCAAGCAGAATCAACCATCATTCGGGCATGTAGCTCAGTTGGTTAGAGCGCCGCCCTGATAAGGCGGAGGTCCCAAGTTCGAATCTTGGCGTGCCCATCAAGCGTTTCGTATCGTATTTTACGACACGAAACGCTTTCTTTTTGCAGCGTCATTTTTGCGACAGCAGCCAGGAATGTGCGGAGTTCCCACCCC
>JAFTCU010000214.1 GCA_017454585.1 Thermoguttaceae bacterium
CAATGAGCGTTTGGACGTCCAGCGGGTGCAGCCCGATCGTCGGCTCATCGAAAACGAAAATGGAATCGGACTGCGCGCGGCCCATTTCGCTCGCAAGTTTGAGCCTCTGCGCCTCACCGCCGGAAAGCCCGGGCGTTTGCTCGCCCAGCGCCAGGTAGCCGAGTCCCAAATCGTGCAAAACCTTCAGCCTCTGGTGAACGATTTTCATGTCGGCGCACGCCTCCAGCGCGTGGTTCACGTCCATTTCCATCAGCTCCGGGAGCGAGAATTTGAGGCCCGTTTTGGACTCGTACCGGACGCCGTACGCGGCCCGGGAGTACCGCGAGCCGCCGCAGTCGGGGCAGGGGATCTCGACGTCCGGAAGGAACTGAACGTCCAGACTGATCGAGCCGGTTCCGTCGCAAGTCGCGCAGCGAAGTTTTCCCGTATTGTACGAAAATTCTCCGGATTTCATTCCGGCCTTTTTCGCGTCGGCCGTTTTGGCGAAAATCTTCCGCAGTTCGTCGTGAACGTTGGCGTACGTCGCGATAGTGGAACGAATATTGATCCCGATCGGCGAGGCGTCGATCAGCTTCACCTGGCGGATCCCCGCGGGGGCGACGGAAAGCACGTGGTCCGGAAGTTTCCGCCCCGCAAGCGCCGCCTGAAGCCCCGGGATCAGGCTTTCCAGAATGAGCGTCGTTTTGCCCGAGCCGGACACGCCCGTCACGACCGTGAGCCGACCTTTCGGAATTTCCGCGTCGAGCGGCTTCACCGTGTGAATGGCCGCGGTGGAAAGGCGAATCGTGCCAAGGTCGAAAATCTCGCTTTTCTCGGCCCTTTCCCGGACCAGGATCTTTTGCTTTCCTGCGAGGAACGGCCCGATCAGCGATTTGGGATTTTTGGCGATCTGAGCGACTGTCCCTTCCGCCGCGACCTGGCCGCCGGACGTTCCAGCCCCGGGGCCCATTTCGATGAGCCAGTCGGCCGCCTTCAGGATCTGCACGTCATGATCGACCAGCACGACTGAGTTCCCGTCCGCGACGAGGTCCTTCATCACGCCGGTCAGGCCGACGATATTCGCCGGATGAAGCCCGATCGACGGCTCGTCCAGCACGTACAGCACGCCGGTCGTGCGGTTTCGGACGGCGCGGGCGAGCTGCATCCGCTGGCGTTCGCCGGTCGAAAGCGTGGCGGAAGCGCGGTCGAGCGTCAAATATTCCAGCCCCAGATCCATCAGTCGACGGGCCGCGCCCTGGAACGACTCGCAAATGCTCAGCGCCATCGGCCGCATTTCCTTCGGGAGCGATTTCGGCACGCCATCGACCCAGCGGATCAGTTCAGAAAGCGTTTTCGTACACACCTCGGCGAGGGAAATGCCGCGCAGCCTGGGTGCGCGTGCCGCCTCGCTGAGCCTCGTGCCGCCGCAGTCGGGGCAAATGTCCTGCTTGAGGAATTTCTCGACGCGCTTCATGCCCGACTCGTCCTTCACCTTCGCCAGTGCGTTTTCCACCGTGTACGTCGCGTTAAAGTACGTAAAATCAAGTTCCCCGGCGGAGGGTGAATTCTTGGCGTGGTATAAAATGTGCTTTTTCTCGGGCGGGCCGTGAAAAACGATTTCGCGTTCCTTCCGGGTCAGCTCCCGAAATGGAACGTCCGTCCGGACGCCCATCGCCCGGCAAACGTCCGTCATGAGTGACCACATGAGCGAGTTCCAGGGCGCGACCGCCCCTTCGTCGATCGTCAGCGACTCGTCCGGAACCAGCGTCGATTCGTCCACCGTGCGGACCGTTCCGATCCCGTCGCATTTCCGGCACGCCCCCTGACTGTTGAACGCGAGTTCCTCGGCGCCGGGAGCCATGAATTTCGTGCCGCAGACCGGGCACTCGATTTCCAGACCGGCCGCGACGTTCAGGCTCGGCTCCGCGTAGTGGCCGTTGGGGCAGCGGTGAGAAGCGAGGCGGGAAAACATCAGCCGCAAACTGTTCAGAAGCTCCGTTCCGGTCCCGAAAGTACTGCGGATCCCCGGGATCCCGGGCCTCTGATGGAGCGCCAGCGCGGCGGGAACGTAAAGAACTTCATCGACCTGGGCCCTGGCTGCCTGGGTCATTCGCCGCCGGGTATAGGTCGAGAGGGCTTCTAGGTACCGCCGCGACCCTTCCGCGTACAAAACGCCCAGCGCCAGCGAGGATTTTCCAGAGCCGGAAACCCCCGCCACTGCGACGATTTGATTCAGCGGAACGTCTAGGTCAATATTCTTCAGATTGTGTACCCGAGCGCCGCGGATCTGAATGGCGTTCGGTCGGGAAGGAGTGGGCATTTTGCAGTCGGAAGGAGGAAAGTAATTAAGTATTCAATTGGGAAATCGTCTCCTCTTTAAAGGCCCCTCATTGAGGGGGCTGGCGAGCGTAAGCGAGCCTGGGGGAGTTTCATGAACGTGCCAACCAACTCCCCCCGACCCTTCGGGCCACCCCCCTCAAAGAGGGAGGCTTTAAAGAACCACTCGACAAATATCGGTAATCACGATCGGAGCGTCGTAAACCGGGATTTGGGTCAAAACCAGTTTGGAGCCGTCACGCTTGACGTTTTCCGCCGGGATCTCGTAAATGCGGCCGGTCAAAACGTCCACCAGGACCGGGTCGGCGATCTGCGCGTTTTCCAGCGTCCAGGTCACGGCTCGCGCCTCATTTGACTCGGATGGGATCTGCGTCCCGTCCCAGAAAACGAGCAGGTCCTGCTTTTTCGTGGCATCGCGAAACGCGTACCACGTCACGTTTTCGTCCGGCACGCTCGCTGCGTACTCTTTCTGGCGCTCGAGCGAAAGGTCAAAAAGCGACGCAATATTCTGAACCGTGTAGTACGCCATTTTCACCTTGGCGAGCGATTTTTTGTCGTTGATCTTCAAAAGCCCTTTCCGGTTGATCTCGCGGCCAGTGTGGTCGAAATCGCAAATCGTGAAAACCGACGAAATGACGTCGTGCCCCAAATCGCCCAACATGCGGCGGGAGTCCCATTTCGCCTGCGTCAGTTCGCTCCACGGGTGGTTGGAAAGCGCAAACCGGTGCGCCATTTCGGACGGGCAGCCGTTTTCACCCTGCCAGAGTTTCAGCTTGTGCGGGTAAGAATCCACGATTTTCTGAAGCTCCATCACGTTTTTGTACGAAGTGTCCGGATTGGCCGCGTAGCCGTGGTAGATGAGCCACGTGAAGAGGTTCATTTTCCCCTCACGCTCGAAGACGTCGAGGCACGCTTTAACAAACGCCGGATTATTCGTCGCCAGCGAGAGCGCCCCGATCCGGGCGTCCGGGATCACGCGCAGGATCGTCTCGGCCGTCCGAATGTTGAACATGGCGATCTCTTCGGGCGTCTTTTTCTTCCCGGCCGTGTATTTCCCCGAAATGTCCGGCTCGTTCCACATCGCAAAGTCGC
>JAFTCU010000215.1 GCA_017454585.1 Thermoguttaceae bacterium
CTGGCGGATCACTGGTCGATTTGCGGGGACGACGCTTCCAGCGTCGTTTTCAGAATTTTTCCCTGCACCATTTCCAACGGCTTTTTCTGACGACGCTGGAAGCGTCGTCCCCGTATTCGGCAATTCCATCGTGTAAATGTACAGATCGTCGTCGGTAAAGTTTTTCCTCATCGCGAAGACCACGGTTTTTCCATCGTCCGAAACGCTTGCGTCGCAAATCATCCCTTCCGGCTGCTCGAGCAGGACCTCGTGCGTGAGCGAAAGGTCCTCATTGATCGTGATCCGGCAGAGCTGCGCGCCGTTCGAGTGGATCGGTTTCAGGTCCCAAAACTGCTCGTCCGTGACGTCGAAATCCACCTCGTCCTCGCTGTGCTCGTTCCCGCCGAGGAAGTGCTTGGTGTAAATGAACTGGGTCGATCTTTCGCGCAGCCAGGCCAGACGAACGAGCCGGCGCGCGGCGCAAACCTCGAGGTAAAGCGCCTTCCAGCGAGGATCCGCCCCGGGGGCTTTCTCGGAGATCAACGTCCGGAGAGTTTCCTGAAACCGGGCCGAATCGGAAGCCGCGCCCGTTTCGCGGAGGGCTTTTTCGACCATTGCCCGCTCAACGTCCGCGTTTTCCTGCGAGACGAAAACGTCCGAAACGTCCAGCCCGTGGTCCTGGTAAAGCCAGTCGCGCTCCATGCGCCACTTGGGAAACGCGATGTCCGGGGGATTATTGCCCGTGCAGTCCTCGGGGATCGCGTCAAAGGCCCGGACCTCGGCGATCCGGGTCTCCCAGCGGCTCCCGTCGCCGTAGAACGGGTACGGCGTTTTCGCCAGGATCCCCTTCCAGATCCCGCCGGACCACCAGAATTTGTAGTCCTTCCCGTACGAGTCGTTCACTTGGACCTTCAGAAACCGGGCGGGCGCCTTTTCCCATTTCACGAAAGAGCTCAGTCCCGAAAAGAGGCTGGGGAGCGCGTAATTCTCGACGATTGGGCGGAGGTCCGTCTCGCCGTGGGCGTCACCGCAGGCGTAAACCGAAAGGTTTTCCGGAAGGGCGAGGATCCAGTTATTCGCCGAAACGAAACGCAGGCCGCACACTTCGCGGGTTTCGCCCAGATCGAGCACGAACGAGCAAGTCACCGGTGCGGAACCTTTCGGCGGGACGGTCGAGTCCTTCGTCCCCGTCCGCGTGTCGTCGAGCAGATCGGCGTAAGTTGCGAGATTTCCGTCTGCCATTTTTTCGATGGACGTTTCCTCGGACGCGCACTCGCAGGGCGTCCAGATCGAGGCCGGCTGGAACTCGGCAGCGGAAAGCGAAAACGAAAAGCTCAAAAGACAAAAAACAAAAAAGAGACTATGTTTAAGCATGGGATTCACCAATCTTACATCCTGACTGAATAAATCATCTAAAAAGGAACTGGATGAAAAAGTCTGCTCGACGGCCGGGATGACGCGCATCACTTTGGGCTCTACCGGGCACGCGAACTGGCACGCCCCGCAGCCGATGCACAAATCGTCGTCGAATTTCGGGATCATTTTTCCTTTGAACTCAATGAGTGAAATCGCCTTGACCGGGCAGGCCTTTTCGCACTCGCCGCAGGGATCCTCGCCCGTGAACGCCCGGCAGCGCAGCGGGTCGTAGCCGCCGATCCCCAAACGGAGCGACTGCTTCGCTTTCAGGTCAATATTCTGAATGGCCCCAGTCGGGCAGATATTCATGCACTCGCAGCAGTCCACGAGGCATTTTCCGTGGTCGTAGTTCAGGAACGGCTGGAGTGTCCCCAAAACGCCGTGCTCGCCCATGGAAAGCTCGATCGCGTGCCCCTTGCAGACGCCGGCACACAGGCCGCAGCCAACGCAGCGCGTGCGGAATTTCTCGTACGACCACGCTCCCGGCGGGAGAACTTTGCGCTCCACATCTGCCTTGAGTTCGTCCGGTTTTCGGCCCGCGGCGATTTTCTTCCCCAAACGCTTCGCGATGGGAAAAGTCACGAGGGAACCGAGAGCAATCAGGACGCGGCGCCTCATCCGGGCGGGCTGCTTCGCCTGGAGTTTCTTTTTACGCGAAATGGGAAGAAGCGTCAGGGCGTTCGTTTTGCAGGCGCCGAGGCAGTCCATGCACCCCACGCAGTCGGCAGCGTCGATCGTTCCGGTTTTCGAGTCGATGCACCCGGCCTTACAGACTTTTTCACAAAGACCGCAGTGGACACAGTTCGAACGGACGCGGACCCGGAAAAGCGAGACGCGCGAGAAGATCGAGAGGATCGCGCCGACCGGGCAGAGGGAATTGCAGTACACGCGCCCCTTCCAGCGGACCAGGATCAAAAGGAGGATGAAAAAGCCCCACGCCGCCGCGAAAACGCCAATCTCTGGCCGCCACAAATGATTCAGCATCATGACGAAATTCGAGGACGGAAGAAGCCACGTCACGGGGAAAAGCGTCCCGGAAAACGCCAAAACACAGACCAGGATCAGGACCGGGTAGCGCAGAAACTTCAGGGCGCGCGAGTAGCGGAATTTCTTCTTCAGGCGCACGTTCAGGAGGTCCTGCAAAATCCCGAGCGGGCAGAAAATGGAGCAGTAAAGCCGGCCGAAAATCAGAGTCAGGAGGAAAAACGTCAGGATGCAAGTCAAAAGCCCGAACGAAAACGACGAAATGAGACGCACCAGGCTCGGGCCGAGCTGGAGGTGAAGCAATCTCATCGCGGGTCCCCACCCGAAGCAGGCGGCGACGAAGCCACAGAAGAACAAAGCGGCGGCAAAAATCCGTAAAAAACGCAGATATTTCATGGGGGATTCCGTAAGCGTGACTTGAGGCGGGACTTTATTCAGAGATTTTACCCCTTCTACCCGTGAAAGTCAAGCAGGGGACGGGGGGGAAATCCCGCTTTTTTCAGAAAATCACGGAATCAAGACTCCAGGCCCAGCATTTCCTGCTGCTGGACCTTCACGTTTTTCGGGACTTCGGCGTACGAAACCACCACGGGCTGGGGCGTGATCCCGGCCGTCAGTTCACGAACCGCCGGACGAACTGCCGGTGAAACGAGAAGCACGGGCACGACGCCGAGCATTTCCATCTTCTGGCACTGGCGCGTCAGTAAATTAATCCATTTCCCCTGCTCTGCCGGCGTGGGGAAAAGTTTTACGGAATCGTCTGAAATCTCCGACGAAGCGGCGATCTTGGCCTCAAAATCCGGCGAAAGCGTCAGCGCTCGCAAAAGGCCGTCCGCGTCCAGATTCCGGGACGTAATGAGCCTCCCCAAAGCCGCTCGGACCGCCTCGGTCAGAAGGACCGGATTCTTCGTGCGCTGCGCCGCCCGGCCAAGCGTTTCCAGGATCCGTCCCAACGACCGGATCGGGACCCGCTCAGCAAGAAGACGCTGAAGTACTCGCTGGATTTCCTGAACGCTGAGCGTTTCCGGCACGACGTCGCGCACTGCCGCCGGCGAGGTTTTCGCCAGCTCGTCGAGCAGATTCTGCACGTCATCGTGCGTCAGGAGTTCCGGCGCAAACTGCGTCGCGAGTTCCGCCAAATGCCTCGTCAAAACCTCACCCGGCGTCCAGACCTCGTAGCCGTCCGCCTCGGCGTCATCTTTCAGGTCCGGCGAGATCCAGACCGCCGCGCGTTTTTGGATCGGCTCGGTGGTTTTCAGCCCTTCTAGCTCACCGCCAGCGTAAGGCCCTTCGACAGCCAGAAGCGAGTCGAGCCGAAGCACCTGCTCGGCCGCCACGGAGCCGTGGACCCGGATCCGGTAAGCGTTTCCGTCCAGATCCTCCCCGCCCGTCACCCGGACCGCCGGCATGAGGAAGCCAAACTCCTGCGCCAGTTTCCGCCGCACGTTTTGGATCTCGTCCAGAAGATTCGGCTGCGCGGAAGATATTTCTGGCCCCTTTCCATTTAACGACGCTGGAAGCGTCGTCCCCGTATTCGTCGTCCCCGTATTCGTCGTTCCCGAATCAAGCCACGGGATCAAATCACCCCCCAATTCGAGCTGGATCGCTTCGGTCTGGATCGCCTCGGCGAGCTGAACCTCGGCGGCTTTTTTGGACTGCTCTTTGGCCGCGGCCTTGGCAGCAAGTTCGTCCTGAGCGGCCTGCAGGTCCGCCGCTTTTTTCTCATCGTTCCAAAGCATAAACGCCAGAATTTCGCACCCAACGGCGAGGATCAGAAGCGGAAGTTTGGGAAGCGGCGTAAGGGCCAGCATCGCGAGCATCCCGCCCGTCACCATGAGGGCCGCGGGACGTGAGAAAAGCTGGCGCTGGACGTCCTGAGCGAGTTTTTTCTCCCGATTGCTTCTCGTGACGAGCAAAGCCGCCCCGATCGCGACGAGGAAAGCCGGGAGTTGACTAACCAGACCGTCACCAATGGTCAGGCGCGTGTAGATCTCGGCCGTTTCCGCGACCGTATGACCGCCGGAAGTCAGACCGATCGCCATTCCGGCCACGATATTGATGAACGTGATGGCGAGACCGGCGACGGCGTCCCCGCGGACGAATTTGCTCGCGCCGTCCATCGCGCCGTAAAAATCGACTTCATCGCCGAGGGCCAGGCGTCGTTCTTTGGCTTCCTCCTGCGTGATCGCGCCGGATTGAAGTTCCGCGTCAATGGCCATTTGCTTTCAGGGCAGACCGTCCAGAGTGAAACGCGCGCTCACCTCACTGATTCGGCCCGCGCCTTTCGTGATCACGACGAATTGAATGATCAGAATGATGAGGAACAGAATGATCCCCACGACGAGATTTCCGGCCGTGACGAAATCACTGAACGCCTGAATGATGCGGCCGGCGGCTTCCGTTCCGTCGGTCTCCGCCCGAGAAAGGATCAGTCGGGTCGAGGCGATATTCAGCCCCAGACGAAACATCACGACCGCCAGAAGGACCGTGGGAAATGAACTGAAATCGAGCGGCTTGCGAATAAAAACCGTCGTGAGAAGGATCAGCACGGAAAGTGTCAGGTTGAACGCGAGCAGAAAGTCCATGACCGGTGCGGGCATTGGGATCAAAATGATTCCAATCGCCGCAATGAGCGCGCCCGGCAGAAGCAGACTCTTCCACCACGCCAAACCTTTTCCGCTTTCCACGGCTTGAACGGCACTTCCCTGGGCCATTACTTTCTCCAACTTTTCAATTTCTGAGTGAAACGGAACGTTTTTGACATTTTAACAAATTGTTCCTTTGAAGTCCAGACCAATCTGGAAAAATTTCACTCAGAAATGAAAAAATCGTTTCATGTCAGTCGTTTTTCTGGAAACTCGCGACCTGCTCCGGCGTCAAGGCCCAGGAATAGACTTTCGCCCAGGAAATCTCGCCCGGGACGTACAGCCGGGTCTTTCCTTCGTGCGTCACGTCGCCGCCGATGCAGAACGCCTGCGCCGGCTTGGTCTTCGTGTAGCGTACTCTTCCTTTCTGTGGTTTGGAACCGGCCAGCTCGCCGTTCACGTACAAATTCATGTTCACGCCGTCGTACGTTCCGAAAAGAGTGATCTCTCCGCCAGCAGCGACATCGTACGGGACCTCTACGCGTTCGTATTTTCCGGCGAAAAACACGATGAAGAGGAGCGTTTTCTTTTGCGGCGCATACTCAAATCCCAGCCCGCCGCTTTCCGTGTTTCCGAAAATGCAGACGGTTTCCTTGCGGTCCTCGGGCAAATTCAGACGGAATTTCGTGCCGATCGTCACTTCCGCGCGCAGGGCCTGGTAGTTTCCGCCCTTGACCGGCACGTGGAACGCGTCCTCTTTTCCGTCGAGTTTGACCGAAGCGTCCAGGAACTGCGGGTTTCCAAACGTTTTCACCTCCGAGGCGTACCGCGGGTCGGCCGGGTCGTTTTTCGCGCCGTCCTTCGAGAAACTCACGTCGAGGAAGTCCGCTTTCGGCTTCATACCCGTCCGGTCGATCGAGGCTGGCGCGGGTTTCGTCTCAAATTCAACTTCGAGGAAGTTCGCAGTCGTTTTGCAGAAGGCGTTTTGGGCGAAAACTTTGGCGCGGTATTTCGTCCCGCTGCGCAGGCAGCCGACCTTCCCTTTACAAATCGGCGCGGGATTTTTCATGAAGAAGTCCGACCAGATGAATTCCGTACAGTCGGGGACCCACTGGTTTTCTTTCTCGAGTAAACGTTCCAGATCGACCCGGTAGCACGTGAGGCACTCCGCGTCCCCGGCCTGGGTGAACTCAAGCACCGCGCCGTTTTCGGTCGTTTCCAGAACTTCCGCCTTTTTCTCCGCCGGCCAGAACGGTTCTTTTGCCAGATCGAGCCGCTTGTTCGTGTACACGTACTTTTCAATATTGGACGGATCGACGATCAAATATTCACGATCGTGGAACGAGTCGCTGATCACGTCGTAAAGCCGGATCCGGATCGTAAAGTCGCGATGCACCTCGAAAATGAGGAACGTGCCGGCCTGATGCGGCTGAAGCATTTCGTGGTGGTAGTCGTTCACCTCATCGTAGTAGTACAGGCCATAGTAGCTCAACGACCCGGTCCCGATCGCATTGAAATTCCCCTGCCACATCACGCGCGGGTCGATCGACGGGGCGTGCGAATGCCCGGAAATGTGAACGACCTGCGGGTACTGCTCGATCGTCTCTTTCAAATCGTGAACGCCCGCCGGGAACGCTCCGGGAAGGTTCCAGCTCCCCCAGACCGTCGAGTGGACGTGGTAGTGCTGAACGACGAAAACCGGACGTTTGGGATCGTCCGCGCACGCAGCCGCCAGTTCCTTTTTGAACCAGTCCAGCGCGTACACATAGTCATTTTCAGCGCACGTTCCACGTTCAGGTGAGATCGTGATGAAGTGGAAGCCGTTGATCACCTGATGATTATTCGCAGGCGTTTCAAAAGTCTTTTCCCACAGTTCGCGGTTTCCGCCGTAATACTCGTGGTTCCCCATGCAGAGCACGCGCTTCGTTTCCGGCTTCAGATTTTCATCCATCGACTGACGGAATGGGCCTATCTCCGAGATGAGGCCGTGGTTGGAGAAGTCTCCCGCGACCGCCAGCGCATCGAAACGATCGTACGGCTGGGACGCGCTGTAGGCGTTCATGAATTGCATCATTTTGGCAAAACGAACCCGCTGTGCGGATTTTTCGTTATGCGACTGGTCGAAATGTACGTCGCTGCAGGCGGCAAAACGCAGAACTACGTCGGCATTTTTGTCCTGAGCGAAAAGGACGGAAGGAATGCAAAGAGCCAGAGCGGAAGAACCAAGAAATTGACGGCGGGAAATATTCACGGGAACATCCTTTCTTAATCAGAAAATGAAATCATCGATGAAATAATTATAAGGAAAATTATGGGAGAAACAGAACGAATGCCTCAGGGGTTGAGGACCTGGTTTCATTTCTCCCTTTTTTTCTATTCAGCAAGGACAGGACTGGCTTCCTGATTCGTTCCGATTTCCAGTCCTTCCATGGCTTCCACCAATGGATGATTTTCAGACTGGTTTTCATTCCGTTGGTTCCAGGCCTGCAGAACGTCCTCAGGCAAAACAGCCATCATTGCGGCTGCGGTGACCACACGACGGGCAAAATCTGTGGCCTCTTTATCATTCAGGCCGAGGGATTTCGCTTGTACTATAACTTGAGCGTAGTGCATCATAGTGGAATCCTTTCCGTTAAATTTCAAATTCAAATTACAAATTATGAACTGAAAGCTGCAAATCATCCACGCCGGAGGAAACTTTTCAACTCATAATCCATTCAATTATTATACGTTCCAAATCATTAAAAAAGAAGGGGGGGAGGGGGAATTTTTCCAAAAAAACGGGAAAAACCCCTTGCAAGTTCAGGGGGAATCGTGTAAAATGAATAAAATTTTTCAACCCTTTAATTTAGGAGGTTTTCATGAAAAAACTACTGCCCACCCTCATTTGCCTATTTTCTTTATTTTTCTGTGCTTTCGCTTTGGCACAGAACGATTCCCTTCCTCTGAACCAGCGTCATGCCAAGCCCTCGCCCAAATGGGTCACGGAAGGGGTCATGTATCAGATCAACCCGCGCGCCTTCACGCCGGAAGGAACGCTCAAAGCCGCCGAGAAGAAACTCCCGGATCTGGCCGATCTTGGAGTTACGATCGTTTACCTCTGTCCGGTCTTTGTGGCGGACGACGACATGAACCGGGATTTCTGGAGCCCACGCCAGAAAGCCTCGAAAATGGAAAGCCCTCTGAATCCCTACCGGATGAAGGACTTTTACCACGTCGATCCGGAATACGGAACGGACGCGGACCTGAAGGATTACGTCGCTACGGCGCATAAACTCGGCATGAAGGTCATGCTCGACATGGTGTTCTTCCATTGCGGCCCGACGGCGGTTTTGATCGACAAAAACCCCAATTTTGTGAATCGCGACAAAGACGGGAAAATCATCACAGGGGCGTGGAAGTACCCGACCCTGAATTACAAGTGCCCGGAACTGCGTGAGTACCTGCACCAGAACATGGAAATGTGGGTCCGCGACTACGGCGTTGATGGTTTCCGCATGGACGTCGGGGACTCGATCCCGCTTGATTTCTGGGAAGACGCTCGCGTACGGCTCGAAAAGATCAACCCGGAGGTGGGAATGCTCTCCGAAGGAACGCGCATGGCCGACCAGCTCAAAGCGTTTGATCTCGATTACGGTTTCCCGCAGACGGGTACACTGCGTAAAATCATGGACCATGGGCTTTCCGCCAAGGAATTCAGCAAGTTAAAACTTTTGTTCAAGAGCAATCGCCCGATCGGAGGCGACCGCGTGATCCATTACGTCGAAAATCACGACCTGAGCAACGACGACTACGAAAACCGCAGCGAAAAACGCTGGGGCGAAAAAGGAATGAACGCGATGCTGGCCCTCATTTTCACGATGGACGGCACGCCGATGCTTTACTGCGGCCAAGAAGTCTGCGACAAAAACCGCCACTCGATTTTCGGATCCAAATTCGGCTGCAAAGTCGATTGGGCCAACGGCTCCACGGACGAAGGAAAACGCCGTCAGGAACTC
>JAFTCU010000216.1 GCA_017454585.1 Thermoguttaceae bacterium
CATTACAGATTTTCCTTGTAGTTTACCCCGGCAAAACCCGGGCGGAAAAAGAACGAAGAAACAAATTCTGCGGGGACGACGCTTCCAGCGTGGTCAGTGGTTTTAACGACGCTGGAAGCGTCGTCCCCGTATTCGTTCACGTATGAGAAGGCCAGCGAGCGGTGGCAGTAATGCCACTGGAAAAACGTTTCCGCAGTCTGGGCTTTTGCGGCCGGGCGGGCCCCGTCCCTTCGTATTGACGATGCTGGAAGCGTCGTCCCCGCAAAAAATCGTATGGGGCGATGCCGGAGGCGTTTTCCCCGCAGTGTTTGAAATTTGAAACGAAGACTCAAGTTTTTCCACGAGGCACTTATTATGGGCGCTCTTATTTTCTGGGTCATAATCATCTTTTTCTTCTATATTATTTCCAGATCAAAACTTGAAGAAAAGGAAGATCAAACGGCTCAATACTGGAAAGAAAAACTGGAAAAGAAGCAACGAAGGGCTCCAACGAACGTTTCGTCAGGAATTTTCAGTCCTGCCGAATTTAGAACGGGCAGCGCGATGGCCGATCTGATCCCGATCTGGGAGGCGGCCGGGCGTGGAAAATACGAGATCGTGGAGCAGAAACTTGCCGCTGGTACGGACGTGAACGAGCCGGACACGTTTTTTGGTGAAACGGCTCTCCACCGGGCGGCCAAGGAAGGTGACCTGAAAATGGTTCAGATCCTGCTTAGCCACGGCGCGAGAGTGGACACCGAGAATCAATACGGAGAAACCCCTCTGCATTTTGCGATTCGGGGCCGCAACCCGGAAGTCGTGCAGGCGATCCTGAAGCACGGGGGAGACCCTGACTTTAAGGATCATTTTGGCCGTACACCGGCACATTGCGCGAGATTTTATCCGGAGCTGCGCGATTGTTTCGCCTGATTCGCCCCCACTTGACAAAAAATGTTTTCGTGCTAAACTTTAAAAGGTATTAAGAAGCAAAGACGCTTTCAGGAACTGTGAGTCAATACGCAGTTTCCGAAAGCGTTTTTTTATGAACCCGTTCGCGGAATGACCGCAGAAAGAAAAGAGTAAAATGGGTAAGTACACGAAAGAAGACATTTTAAGGATGGCCCGGGAAAACGACGTGCGTTTCATCCGCCTGCAGTTCACGGACCTGTACGGGATGATGAAAAACGTCGCCATTACGACCAGCCAGCTCGAAAAAGCGCTTAATAATCAGTGTATGTTCGACGGTTCCTCGATCGATGGTTTCGTGCGGATCGATGAGTCGGATATGTACCTGCACCCGGATTACGATTCGTGGGTCATTTTCCCGTGGCGGCCTCAGACGAACAAAGTGGCGCGGCTCATTTGTGATGTTTACCGCCCGGTGCGCGAGGCCAGGATCGTCTCGGGGCTCGATCAGCGCGTTCCGTTCGAGGGGTGCCCGCGGGGGATCCTGAAACGCGCCCTGAAAGAAGCCGAAGAAATGGGGTACTCCTTCAACGTTGGGCCGGAGTGCGAGTTCTTTCTCTTTCGTACCGACGAGGACGGGAAACCGACCACCCAGACGAGCGACCAGGCGAGTTATTTCGATTTGGGAACGATCGATTCGGGCGAGAACGTCCGCCGCGATATATGCCTGATGCTCGAAGAAATGGGTTTCGAGATCGAGGCGTCCCATCACGAAGTTGCTTATGGCCAGCACGAAATCGACTTTCGCTACGATGACGCCCTGACGACCGCCGACCGCGTGGGAACGTTCAAGCTGGTGGTGAAAACCATTGCGAAATTCAACGGTCTGCACGCGACTTTTATGCCGAAGCCGATTTACGGAATGGCGGGTTCCGGGATGCACATCAACGTTTCGCTCTTCACGAAAGACGGCAAAAACGCGTTTGACGATCCGTCCGACCCGCAGGGCAACGGTCTTTCCGAAACGGCTTACTATTTCATCGGGGGCCTTCTGGACCACATCAAAGGGATGGTCGCGATCACGAACCCGCTCGTGAACTCGTACAAACGGCTCGTCCCGGGTTATGAAGCTCCGTGCTATATCGCCTGGTCGCCGGCCAACCGCAGCCCGCTGATTCGGATCCCCACGGCCCGTGGAATGAGCACGCGCGTGGAGCTTCGCAATCCGGACCCGACGTGCAACCCGTACCTGGCGCTGGCGGTCGTTCTTCGTGCGGGTCTGGACGGGATCCGCCGGAAACTGACCCCGCCCGCTTCGGTCGATAAGAATATTTACCAGATGACTCCCGCAGAACGCGAAGAAGCCGGGGTGGACAGTCTTCCCGGTGGCCTGAAACGGGCAATCGAGGCGATGGACCGTGACAAACTCATCCGGGAAACCCTCGGCGAACACGCTTACAGCCAGTACAAGGCCGCGAAAGAAAGGGAATGGGACGATTATCGGGTCCAGGTCCATGAGTGGGAAGTGAAAAATTACTTGGGAAAATATTAAATTAATCATGGTTTCCAACCGGGTTTACATCGCTGGTCAAAAGCCCTCCTTTGTGGCGAAACTCGCGGCCATTCTGGAACGGAATGGTTTCGTCGTCGTGGGGAGTACAGACTCGGCAGACGAAGCCAAACGCCGCTGTAGGGAGCTTTACCCGGATATTTTCCTGACCTTGCAACGCCTGCGTGACGGAACCGGGTCGGAAACGGCCGAGATACTTCAGGATGTCGCACAGGGCGTAGTTTTACTCGACGCTGACTCGGCGGGGCTTGTGGACGATTCCAGCTCCGTGATTTACCTTCAAATGCCGGTTCATGAGGAGATCCTTGTGAACACGATGAACGTCCTTTCCCATGTCGGCGGCCGTATGCACTCACTGACCGGACGCATTTCGGAACTGGAAACGACCATTCGAGACCAGAAGCAGATCAACCGGGCCAAAGGGCTTGTGATGCGTATTTTCGCGATGAGCGAGGAGGACGCTTACGCTTTCCTGCGCAAAGTTGCGATGAACCGCCGTGTCAAAATCGCCGAGGCCGCGCTGATCGTGCTTAACGAGTACGGAAGCGGTAAGGATACGCCATGATGAGTAAATTCAAACTTTGGACTTAAAGGAATTTTATGCTGATTTTAGCCTGTGACCTTGGAACCGGAGGAAATAAAGCCTCCCTTTACCGCGAAGATGGGACCCTGCTGGCTGCGGTTTTCGAGGGATACGAAACGTTTTACCCCCAGAGTGGTTTTCACGAACAGAAACCCGAGGACTGGTGGAACGCAGTCGTGATTTCCACACGCCGCCTGCTCGAAACCACGGGTGTGGATCCCACCGAAGTCACCGCGATGGCGCTTTCCGGGCACTCGTTGGGCCTCGTACCGCTCGATGATGCGGGAAATCTTCTGCTCGAATCGACCCCCATCTGGTCGGACTCCCGCGCGTCCGCCGAGGCTGAGGCGTTTTTCCAGTCGAACGACTACGAAACGTGGTACAAAACGACCGGCGCGGGCTTCCCTCCGGCGCACTACACACTTTTCAAACTGCTCTGGTATCGGGCACACCAGCCAGAAATTTTCGCCCGAATGAAGCAGTTCGTCGGGACGAAAGACTACGTGAATTACCGTCTCACGGGCCGGATCGCCACGGACTTTTCCTACGCCTCCGGAACCGGCGCCTACGCGCTCGAAAAATGGGCGTACGACCCGGAGATCATCGCCGCGGCAGGGCTTTTGCCGGAGATTTTCCCGCAGATCGTCCCTTCGACGGAGATCCTCGGGACGCTGACGCCGGAAGCCGCGTCCGAGCTGGGACTTCCGCAGACGGTGCGCGTTGCTGCGGGCGGCGTCGATAATTCGTGCATGGCGCTCGGGGCGCGGGCGTTCAAAAGCGGGCGTTCTTACGCTTCTCTCGGATCGTCGAGCTGGATCGCGGTCAGCGACGAAAAACCGCTCCTTGACACGAAATTCTTCCCTTACGTTTTCACGCACGTCGTACCGGGCCAGTTCGCAAGCGCGACGGCGATTTTCTCGGCGGGCACAACGCTCAAATGGATCCGAGATCTCTGCTGCGCCGACCTGAAAGCCGAGTGCGAAAAAACGGGAGAAAACATTTACGCCCGCATGATGGAACTGGCGGCCGAGTCCCCCATCGGCTCGCGCGGCCTGCTTTTGAACCCAACGTTTGCGGGAGGATCGTGCCTGGAACCCTCGCCGAAAATGCGTGGCGGGATCTTCAATCTTGACCTTTCGCACACGCGGTCGGACGTGATTCGTGCAACGCTGGAGGGGATCGCCCTGAACCTGCGTAAAGCCCTCGACGCCCTAGGCACACTGACGCACGTGGAGGAGCCGATCGTTCTGGTGGGCGGCGGCGCGATCAGCCCGGTCTGGCGGCAAATCTACGCGGACGTTTTTCATAAAACGGTCGAAAAGACGAACATCGACCAGGACGCCGCCTCACTGGGAGCCGCCGCCCTGGCCGCCGTCGGGACCGGTCTCTGGGAAAATTTCGATCGTATCGACGCGATCCACCAGACTCAAAGCGTAACAGAACCCGAAAATTCAGAGGCGTATGAAGCAATTTTGCCGAAGTTTCTGAAGACGGCTGAATACTTGAGCGAACTGAGTGAATAACAGGTTTTCAACTCGCGGGGACGATGCCTCCAGTGTCATCCCCGTATGTTTTATCTGCGCCGTTTGATTAATTGATAAAATTAAGGAAATTTCTGCCAGTACTCCTTGCAAAAATCTGTGTTTTTAGTATAATTACTTAGAATAGTGTAATAATCCCATAACCAAATCTTTAAAACAGGAATTATACGATGTCCCTGTCAGAAGCGCTCAATGCGAAAATTTTTAATCACGTACACGGAAACAATCTGGTTTATAACATTTGCTGGGAAGATCCTCGCATTGACCATCAAATGCTGAATCTCAGCCCTGCAGATAATGTCATGGTCATCACCAGCGCCGGCTGCAATGCTCTCGATTATATTTTGAAGGGATGCAATCATGTGTACGCTGTAGATATGAATTACCGCCAGAACGCGGTTCTCGATCTGAAAAAAGCTGCGGCGAAACTTCTTGATTATGAGAATTACTGGCAGCTCCTTGGGGAAGGCTGGCACCCCGATGCGGAAAAACTTTATAAAGAAGTCCTCCGGGACGCTTTGCCATTTGAGTCGAGAGATTTTTGGGACAAAAAAATTTATTACTTCAAAAATCGTAAATGCACATACTACTGGCACGGCACTTCCGGTTATTTCGCCCACAGTTTGAACCGATATATCAATTTTAAAGGTTGCCGTCAAATCGCTGACCAGCTTCTTGAAGCCAGGACGCTTGATGAACAGAAAGAATGTTACGAAAAACTGGAAAAGAAATTCTGGACCTCATTTATAAGATGGGCTCTGAATCGTAACACAACGCTCGCGCTCCTTGGTGTTCCGAAGTCTCAACGCATTCAGGTCGAAACGCAATACAACGGCCAGATTTCTCTTTTCATGAAGGACTGCCTTGAAGCGGTTTTCTGTAAACTGCCAATTTCCGACAATTACTTCTGGCGGGTTTATCTGACCGGGCATTTTACGAAAGATTGCTGCCCTGAATACCTTAAAGAAGAAAATTTCCTCAAGCTGAAAAATGGTCTAGCTGACAAGGTGACGACCTACTCGATGTCTGTCGAGCAATTCCTGCGTAAACCCGAACTTTCGGGCGGTGTGAAAATCTCCCGCTTTATTCTTCTGGACCACATGGACTGGCTGGCCAATAATCATTTCGAGTGGCTCGTGAGTGAATGGGAATCCATTCTTGAACGTGCGGCAGATCAGACACGTATTTTATGGCGTTCCGGTGGTTACCGCACCGATTTCCTTGAAAAAGTCGAAATCGACTTTGGGAAAGGCGTGAAGGAAAAAATTACCGATCATTTCCAGATGCACGAAGAAGAAACCGCTCGTTTGCACGAATTGGATCGTGTACACACTTACGGCAGTTTCCACGTCGCGGACCTGATTCGTTAATAGGTTGCAGTACCCGGGACCTGAAAACCCGTCCCGTAGAACCGATGAAGTGCTGCTAAGATGTAAGGACGTTGTTTCATCATGAGTTTTGGCGATATAAAAATTTTGTACAACATGATCTTCCGCCACGGGCACGGAGCAAGCCACGCGGACCGATTGAACGACTTTTATTCCAGTCAGGCGGGCGACTATGACAATTTCCGCAAGCGTTTTCTGATTGGTCGGTCTGAAATGATGAAACTGACTGCCGAGACTCAAAAAGACGCTATATGGGTCGATATGGGCGGCGGAACAGGGGCCAATCTCGAAAATATCGCCGAGCTGGTTCCCCAGATGAAGAAAATCTACATTGTGGACCTTGCGTCTTCCCTGTTGGAAGTCGCACGGGAACGCATTAAAAAGAACGGCTGGACCAACGTCGTCGCCGTTGAAGCGGATGCCACGACCTTTACGCCCGATGAGGGTTACGCCGACATCGTGACCTTTTCTTATTCTTTGACAATGATCCCCGACTGGTTCGCGGCCCTTGATAACGCCCGGCGTATCCTGCGTCCCGGCGGAACGATCGGGTTGGTGGACTTTTTCGTTTCGCGCAAGTGGCCGGGGGAAAATCAGATACGCCACTCATGGTTCACGCGGAATTACTGGCCTGTTCATTTCAGCACGGATAATGTGTTTCTTTCTCACGACCATATTCCGTATCTGAACCGTTATTTCGAGATGACTCATTACGAAGATGGGTATCTTAAAATCCCATACATCATGATCGTTCGTGTTCCTTATTATATTTTTATCGGGAAAAAACCGGATAACGGCGTAACGAGCGCGGAAACGGACCATCGTGATGAGTCAGTTGAATGACAGTTACGAGCTTTGTGCGAAAATCTGTGCCGGTTCAGGGTCCAGTTTTACCACGGCTTTCCGCCAGCTAGCTCCTCGGGAGCGTCGGGCCATGGAAGCCGTTTACGCTTTTATGCGTACCGCAGACGATTTGGTTGATGCCAAAGGGCCGTCGGACTGCTTGGACGATCCGCCTCTTTCCCGGGAGGAACGGTGCCTGAATTTTGAATCGTTCCGTAATAGTTTTCTTGCCGCCGAGCAAGACACTTCCCGGGTCTCCATCTTTCTGGCCGTTTGGGACGTAATACGTACTTTTTCAATTCCAAAAGTCTTTTTTCTCGAAGTGCTTCACGGCATTCAGATGGATTTGGAGCGTGAATTTTACGAGACCACGGAAGATCTGGAAGCGTATTGCTACCATGTCGCGTCAGCCGTGGGACTGATTTGTCTGTATATCTGGGGGGTTCCCGCGGCGGAAATTCAGCCGGGGGCGGATTCGGAGGTTTTTCGTGCGGCCGTCGCGTGCGGAAAAGCTCTTCAGTGGACGAATATTCTGCGTGACGTTCTGGAAGACGCGACGAATGGCCGAATTTACCTTCCGCTGGAGGATTGGCCAGCCGAAGAAAATCTCAGCCCGAGCGAGAAGTTCCGAAAAATCAAAAATCAGATCCTTAACGGTGAAGTTTCCTCGTTTCGGCCCGTCATTGAAAAAAACCTGGCGGCTGCCCATGAGTTTTACGTTCAGGCCCGCCCTCTTCGGCAATGGATTCCGTCCCAAAACCGCCGGATTTTCGACCTGATGACGGGCGTTTATTACGAGCTCTGGAAGAAAATCCACCGTCATCCGATGAGGGTTTTTCACAAAATAACCCGATTAAGTGGTTTAGAGAAACTGAAAGTCTGGCTTCAAACTTTTTTTCGGTGAAAATCTGAAATTTTTTACTGGAACCGCTTGAAAAATCTGTTGAAATAATATAAAATAGAAGTGAAAATGGACTCACTTGTTCCAAATGAAAGGACTGGTTTGTCCCTTCTCCCCATATTTATTAATGTCCGTGTTCCATTTGACAAAACGCTTTTGTGCGTCCCTTTTATGAGTTTCCATCAGCCAAGAAAAATCGTCGATTCGCTCCAGAGTGATGAAGAACTCATGGAGTTTTTCTGCAAAACGAACGACGAATCTTTTCTTGAGCAGCTGATCAAGCGTTACGAATACGATCTTTACCACTATCTGCGGAGATTCCTTGGCGATGCGCAGCTCGCGGAGGACGTTTTCCAGAGTACTTTTCTTCAAATTTACCTTAAAAGTTCCCAATATGAGATCGGGCGGCGGTTTCGGCCGTGGCTCTATATGATCGCGACGAATCAGGCAATCGACCTGCAGCGCAGAAACAAACGCCACAAATCCGCAAGCCTCGAAAAAGACGTGCAAATCGGCGGAGATACTCTGGAGGGAATTTCACTTCTGGAGATATTGCCCGGCAATACTCCCACACCCGATGAACAGCTGGAAAATCAGGAACGCAAAAACGAAATTCACGCCTGCGTGGATCAGCTTCCAGATCCGCTTCGACAAGTCGTAAACCTGGTGTACTATGAAGGGATCAAGTACCGCGAAGTGGCACAGATCCTTGACATTCCTGTGGGAACGGTGAAGAGTCGGCTCCATACCGCCATGAAGCATTTGGCACTTAAAATTCGCGGGATTAATGATTTCACATCAAATCAGGAAGAATAGGTCAGACAGACAAAAAAATAAAAAATTCAAACCTTTTAGAACCTTTTCACCAGCAGATGCGTATTAAGTTTTGTGAAGTGAATAAGGCTTTGGTTTGCCTTTGAGTTTATTATTGTGTGAAATAAAATGTTAAGTACATCGGACGAACAAACAATTATCGCGTACATATTCAACGCATTGGAAGAATCAGAAGAGTCTGAAGTTTCCCTGCGTTTGACCCAGGACAGTAGTTTTCGCCGTTACTATCGTCGAATGCTGAAATCCCTTCAGCCGATTTTGAGTGCCAGATCGACTGAAGATGAAGAGACTGAAATTCGCCAGGAAATTCAGGGATTGACTTCGAGAACGATGAATTTTCTGCGGAAATCAATAAAAGTGACAGTGGTCGCGGAGCAGACACCTGGCGAGACGGCCGAGCAAATGATGGAAACTCTGGCGGATACGTGTGCGGAAACCAAAGTCGCGAAGAATAACGAGCCGGTACTTGAACCGGATTATAAATAAGGCTCATCTTTTATAAGATACATTTTCAGAGGGGCAGGGGGCGTATTCGTCCCCTGTATTTTTTTTCACGACCGTTATATTTTCCCGCCGAGTCGTAACGGTTTTAACAAAAAACGCGATAAAAATCGTGTGTCTAAAGGGAAACAAACCTTTTACTCGATGAAAGAAACGTGTTATTGTACACATGACGCGTTTTAGTTACGCTCTTTTTAGTCCAGTCCGCGGAAAGTGAATTCCAATGAAAAAACCTGCTTTTTACTCAAAATTTTGGATGATTCTCGCGTTTAGTGTGTTCCTCTGCACCGTCTCCGGAACAATTTCGCCCGTATGGGGCCAGTTCGATTTTGGAGATGATGACACGGAAGAATCGTCTGATGAGGAAAGCTCCGACGGCGGTGGTTTCAGTTTCGGCGATGATGACGACGAGGAGGACTCAGATTCCAGCGACGATGACGAAGCCGATTCCGAAGATTCTATGGATTCGGACGATTTGGAGGAAGACGGGGAAAACGTTGGAAATTCCGGCGATGACGATGACGTGGAAACGGAAGATTCCGGACTTTTCAGTGATAATGATTCGGAAAAGGCCGATAAAGCAGGGAAAAGTGCCGCAAAATCGGATGTGATTCCTTTCGCATCCAATGGTTCCAAGGCAGGCGAAGAGGCGATACTCAAGTTTCACGGTGTCGAGTACCGTTTTCGCTGGTGCCCGGCAGGATCTTTCCTGATGGGAAGTCCCACGAGAGAGGCAAGCCGCAAAGTGAACGAAAAGCAAATGGAAGCCGTCGTTCCGCACGGTTTCTGGATGCTCGAAACCGAAGTTACGATGCAAATGTTCATGAGTTTCGTAAAGGCGACCGGTTACAAAACCGATGCGGAACGAGACACGGCAGGCGCGTACCATGTGGACGTTCCTTCCGGCAAAATCCTTGGTCCTGACCCTGGTTTTAGCTGGAAAAAGACCGGTTTTCATCTTGAACGTGATTTTCCGGTTTCAAATATCAGCTGGTACGATGCCCAAAAATTCGTCGAGTGGATCAATGAGGGAATTTCAACACACGAGGACCCGATCGACTCGAAACGACAGGTCCGTCTCCCAACCGAAATGCAGTGGGAATACGCGTGCCGGGCGGGAACCGTAACCTCCTACGGCTGCGGTGAAAAAATGCAAAATCTGATCACCCACGCCAATCTGCGCGAAGTGAATCAAAACGTAACTCTTACCAAGTCGGGCATTTTCAAATTCACGCCCTGGAATCTTCCCTACGCGCAGGATTACCGCTACAGCGCACCGGTCGCTTCCATGACTCCGAACGCCTGGGGACTGTACGACATGCACGGAAACGTCTGGGAATGGTGCGAAGATGGTTTCGCAGATTACGACCAGGCTCTGATTCCTACGGAAAACTCCTCAGACCTTCAAAAATTCATCGGCCGCGTTGGGCCTGCCGTTCGGGGGCTTAAGGTGACTCGCGGGGGCGGCTGGAACACGGATTTCCACTTCGCCCGGAGCGCTTACCGCGGTAGCAATCCGCCTTCTCGCCGGTTCGTCGATTTGGGGTTCCGCTTCATCATTCTGCCGATGGAAGTGGAAAAGGTGAGGGATGATTCGGAGGACGAAGAAGAAACCGGTTCGGCAACCAATTCCCTCTTTGGCGGCGACGATGAAGATGACGCTGAAGAAAGCAAAAAGGCCGATGATGATTCAGAATATGATGAAGATTCCGGCGATGACGATGAGGGATCGGGTGATGATGACGGCGAGGAAAATGAGGAAGACGAGGAAGAAACCGGCGACGACGATGACGACGATGACGACGGCGGATTTGATTTTTAACGGGTCCGTGAAAGAAATTCGGCCGTGAGGTTTTCTCCCATGCGTTCCTTTTTCCGTTTCATTTTTGCGCTGTTTTTGGTGGTGTTTCCCACGTTCACGGCAGCACTCGATACGGTAGTCTGGAAACCAACGCCAGACTCGGAGCCAGTCACCACGGTTGGCCGGGTTCTGGTCGTCGCGCAGGATAAAAGTCTGTTGATCCAGGAACGGAACGGGGCTCTACATGCCGTAGAAACCGAAATGCTCGTGAAAGCGACACGCAACAGTCTGGAATTCACCCCCATGACGCAGGACGAGTTGGCAGAGTCGTATCTGGCGAGTCTTCCCCAAGGTTTTCAGGTGTGGAAAACCAGTCATTTTGTTCTGTTCTACAAAACGTCGAAAGCGTACGCGCGTTGGTATGGGATTCTGCTCGAACGTCTTTACACGGCCTTTGAAGGGTTTTGGAGCAAGCAGGGCCTGACGCTCCGTGAGCCTGAATTTCCCCTTTTCTGTGTCATTTTCCCGAACAGCGAGGAGTACCACACATTCGCTGACGCTCAAGGGGAGCACGTCGGAAAAAGTGTCATTGCGTATTACAGTTTTATGACGAACCGGGTCATTTGCTACGATTTGAGCGGACAGGAATCCGACATGCAGGACGTAGGAAACGTCAATTTTACCTCCTACACCCGGCAGATACTTCAACGGCCCAACGCAGAGAAGCAGGTCGCAACTGTGATCCACGAAGCGACGCACCAGCTCGCGCATAATCGTGGGCTCGCAGTCCGGTGCGGCGATGTGCCTCTTTGGTATAACGAAGGAATTGCACTCTATTTCGAGTCTCCCAACCTTCGAAACGAAAAGGGCTGGTCAGGAATTGGACGCCCAAATCCGTTCTGGCTTCCGTACTTTAAAGAGTATTTGCCGCGCCGGCCGGAGGGGCAGCTGAGACTGCTTCTCACGGACGATCAACTTTTCCAGACAAACAATACGGTCCACGACGCATACGCAGAAGCCTCGACGTTGACGTGGTTCCTGATGAAAACCCGCCCGAAACAGTTTGTCGCGTACTGCCGCAAAATGGGCGAGAAAAAGGTCCTGATTTGGGACTCGGCAGAAGAAAGAATCGCCGAGTTTGAGGAAGTTTTCGGCCCGGTAGAAAAACTGGAAAAAGAGTTTCTGCGTTACGCAAAACGGGTGAAATGATCACGCGAGAGTTAATTTGCGGGGACGACGCTTTAGGGGGACGACGCTTCCAGCGTCGTTAAAAAAACTTCCATAAATTATGACGACGCTGGAAGCGTCG
>JAFTCU010000217.1 GCA_017454585.1 Thermoguttaceae bacterium
CTGCCTGAAAAGTCGAAGGCCAACGGCAAATGCCTCCTCATTTTTCCCGGCGGTGGGTACGCGTTCCTGAGCGTCTATCCCGGCGCGTTTTACTACACGGCCGAGTACTTCCGTGAACGCGGCTACGTCTGCGCCGTGCTGCAGTACCGCGTCCCGGTGCGCAAGTGGGCCGGCGAGGAGCGTCACAAGGCAGCGTGGCAGGACGCCCAGCGGGCGATCCGTCTCGTGCGGTCCAAAGCCTCGGAATGGGGTTTCGACCCGGAAAAAATCGGCGCGATGGGTGGTTCCGCGGGCGGCCATCTGACGGTCTTTTGCGCGGTAAATTCCCAGCATCGGGCGTACGACCCGATCGACGAGATCGATCAGATCCCGTGCCACCTGAATTTTGCCGCGCCGCTTTATCCGGCGTACCTCGTTCCCGCCGAGAAGTACTCCTGCGGCTCGAAATCTAACGAAATGGCTCTGGCCGACAATTTGTACTTCGACGAGAAAACGCCGCCGTTCTGCATCTTCTTCGGCGATGAGGACACAACCTGCACCCCCACCGGCGCACTGGCTCTTTACCGTCAGCTGCGCCTGATGAACATTCCGGCCGAGCTTCACATTTACGCCAAAACACGCCACACGTTCGTCGGTGACTACAAATCCGAGCACACGGGATCGTGGCTCAAGAGCATGTACGACTGGATCGAACTGATACTATAGCTTTCCAGTTCATCCGACAGGTGCATACCAGCGCCTTTTGCTCCCAGGGATTATTAGCTTAGAGGGACGTCCTCAAAACCTCCCTTTTCTTAAAGACAAAACTCATTCACTGTAAACTTTTATTTAAACACGGATTTTCACGGATCCCGTGGATCAAAAGGATTTTATTTTGTTTTAAGATTAAATCCAAAAAGAACTTAAAAATAAACTGGAAATAAACTGTTTTAATCCTTTTAATCCGTGCAAATCCGTGTTTAAATCAAGGTTGGAGGTGAAGAACGTTCACGCCTTGAGATTAGTCTATTCTCTCGCTTTCAGCCACGCCTTCTTCCATTAATTTTCTGACCGAGTGTTGGGCGCAGAGCCAGAAAAGGGCCGGACGGACGAAGAATTCCATCAGCGTCGAGGTCACGAGGCCACCCACGACCACCGTGGCGATCGGGTACAGAATCTCACGGCCCGGTGTGTCGGGCGAAAGGGTCAGTGGAATGAGCCCCAAAACCGACGTCAGAGCGGTCATAAGCACCGGCGCAACGCGGTCTTTTCCCGCATGGATCAGGAGTTCTTTGGAAAAAGTCATCCCCTCGTACCGCATCAGATGGAAGTAGTGGTCGATGAGCAAAATCCCGTTTCTCGATGCGATCCCGCACAGGGAGATCATCCCGACCAGGTTTGGAACCGAGCGGTCCTGACCGGTTAAAACCATCGCCGCAACCGCCCCAACGAGCGCAAGGGGCAGCGACGCCATGATCTGCAGCGAAATATTGGCCGAGTGGAACATTCGGTACAAAACCAGGAAAATCGCCACGAGAGAGAAAATGGAAAGGAAAAGCAGACGGCGCGTCGATTCCTGCTCGCTCTGGAAAAGCCCGGTCAGTTCGATGGAAACGTCCCCGGCGGTCAGTTCGGCCCAATGCGGCTCCAAAACCGCGTCGATGTCGTTCTTCACGTCCACCGCGCCGCGATTTCTCGGACTGGCCTGCACCGTGATCTGCGCCCGGCACGCCTCGTGCGTAATGCTTGAAGGCCCCTTTGCGTCGTGAATTTCCGCAATCTCGTAAAGCGGGATCGTCCCGCCGGACGGGATCTGGATCGGAAGCTGACGCAGCGCATCCAGGTCCTCGCGGCAGTCATCCTCAAGCCGAAGTAAAACGTCGAATTTGCTCTCACCGTCGAGGATCTGTACGGTCTCGACCCCCTGCATGGCGATCTCGATCGTTCGATTCACCTTTTCGGGCGTCAGACCATAAACGGCCAGCGCGTCACGGTCCAGCGTGATCTGGAGCTGAGGAATGTCGATCTGCACGGGATTGATCCGGACCGTCCCGATCCCCTGGACTTTCGAAATCAGGCGCTGAATTTCGGCCGAACGCTGGCGCAGGATCCGCATATCGCTCCCTCGGACCTTGATCGCGATCGAGGAACTGCTGCCCGTCCGCAAGTGCGAAATGGCGTGCTGAAGCGGCTGGTCGTAAAAACTCACCGCCCCCGGCGTTTCGCTCGGCGTGATGATCCGGTCAATGTCGTTGAAAATCTCATGAATGCTCCGTTTGGAATTCAGGTCCAGCGTGCAGAGCATTTCCGACTGGTTGATCGGCACGGCATGCTCGTCGAGCTCCGCGCGTCCCGTCTTTCGCACGACCGAAAGTACGCCGTCGATCTGGAATAGTTTTGCCGCGATGGCGTCGCCGTACTTTTCACTCGTTTCGAGCGATTTTCCCGGCGCGAGCGTCACGTTGACCTGCGGCGCCCCTTCGTTGAACGGCGGCACAAAGTCGCGTTCCATCCCGAGGAAAATCCACCCGGCGACCAAAATGGCCATGAACGCAAGCGTCAGGATCACCTTGGGAAACGCGAGACTCACACGAATCGCGCAACCAGCAAGCCACTGCACCAGACGCAGGACCAGGCCGTCCCGGTGCGCGCTCGACTTTCGGGCCTTGGCCGGAAGCAGGAAGTACGCCAAAACCGGCGTCAGCGTCAGCGAAACGACCAGCGACGAAAGGAGCGAAACGACATACGCGAGCCCCAGCGGTGAAAAGAGCCGGCCTTCCATCCCGGGCAGGAAGAAGATCGGGAAAAAGACCAACACGACGATCATCGTGCCGTACACGATCGAGTTTCGGATCTCGACGCTGGCGTGAAAAACGACCGAAATCGCGCTTTTCCTTTGGGCCTCCGGAAGCCGGTAATTCTCTCGCAGCCGGCGGAAAATATTCTCCACGTCCACGATCGCGTCGTCCACGAGTTCGCCGATCCCGACCGCCAGCCCGCCGAGCGTCATGGTGTTGATCGTCAGACCGAACCACGCGAAAATCAGGCACGCGATCAGCACTGAAAGCGGCATAGCAAGGATCGTGATGAGCGTCACGCGAATATTCATCAGGAAAAGCACCAGAACGATGAAGACCAGAAGCGCGCCGACCCAGAGCGATTCCAGCACATTATGGAACGCAAGGTTGATGAACGTCTGCTGCTGGTAAAGCGGCTCGATCCGAACTCCCGGGTGAGCCATCCGAAGCGTCTTTTCGATCTGCTTCGACTTTTCGAGAATGGCCGCCGAAAGCCGGCGCGTGTCGGCGTTCAACTGCTTTTCGATGGTCAAAACGACCGCGTGGCCGGAATAGACCGAGCCGTCTTCCCGGCGGACGTACGCACCGGCCGAGCCGACTTTCACCGCCGGCTCGCAGCTGACCTTGGCGACCTGAGCCAGGCAGACGGGCGGCTGCGCTTCCGGGTCCACCACGAGCTTTTGGAGCGCTTCGAGTTTCTTTTCGTCGGTCGGTTCGTCGATCCTTCCGAGCGACCGGACGAGGATCTGGTCCGGTCCCTGGCGCGTGAGGAAGCCGCCGGTGACGTTCTGGCTGCTTTGCTCAAGCGCCTCTTCGATCTCTTCGAGCGTGACCCCGTATTTCTTCATCTCCTCGGGCCTGGCCTGGACCTGAAACTGCTTCACGTCGCCTCCGATGACCAAAATCTCCGAAATGCCGGGGATTTCCAGGAGCTGCTTGCGGATCGTCCAGTCCGCGATCGTGCGCAGGTCCATCGAGTTTAATTCGTCTTCTTCGTCCCAGACCGTCAGAAACATTAATTGGGCGAGCATCGACGTGACCGGCGTCATGCGCGGCGTCACGCCTTCCGGAAGGGATTCAGCCGCGAGCTGGATCCGTTCATCCACGATCTGGCGGCAGGTCAGCGGCTGGACCGACCAGTCGAATTCGACCTGACAGACC
>JAFTCU010000218.1 GCA_017454585.1 Thermoguttaceae bacterium
CTTCCTCTTTTTGCGACCGATCTTGCGACGACCTTTTCCGGATACTTTAGTTCCCACGATATGACTCCTGTATTAAAAACACCTGTAATGTAAAACGGAATTTTGCTCCCCCGAGCGTAACTCGAGGCACCGCGTGGGGGGAGGGAAATACCAGTCACTGTTCAAATGACACCGAACAACGGGCCGTCCGAGTTACTCCGCACTCTTGGCCGCCTCCGCAGCTTTGCGAGCCTTGGTCTTGGCCTTGCCGCGAAGTTTCTTCGGCGCTTTCTCGGCAGTGTCAGCAGCAACTTTGGTCTCGACATGACGCTCGACCAGACGGGTCGCCTTACCAACACGGTCACGCAGGAAGTACAGCTTCGCACGACGAACTTTCGAGCTGCGCACAACCTCAATTTTCGCAATCTTCGGCGAGTGAATCGGGAACTTGCGCTCCACACCTTCGCCCTGAACCATACGACGAACCGAGAACATCTCACGCGTGCCCGAGCCGCTGCGAGCAATCACAACACCCGTGAACAGCTGAATACGCTCTTTGCCGCCTTCGATAATACGGCAGTGCACATTCACCGTGTCGCCGATGGAGAACTGCGGCGCCTCCGGCTTCATGCTGGTCTTTTCCACCAGCTCCATGATTTTCTGACTCATTGTAAAGTCCTTTCCTATTTAAAAGGTTTTGACACTATTCTAATCTTCTTGTGGCGGAAGTAAATCCGGCCTTCGTTCCGCTGTGATTCGCAGACTTTCCGCTCTGCGCCAGCGTTCTATCTCGGCATGGTTCCCGTTGAGTAATACCTCGGGGACTCCCAAGCCGCGGAATGTTCTCGGACGGGTAAACTGAGGACTCTCCAACAGGCGGTTGCCCGTAGAAAACGAATCCAAAACGTTACTCTGCTCATCGCCCAGTGTGCCGGGAACCAGCCGCATGACCGATTCCATGATGACCATCGCCGCAACTTCACCGCCGTTAAGCACGTAGTCGCCGATGGAAATCTCGTCAGGCTGCAGGATCTGTCGAACCCGGTCGTCAAATCCTTCGTAACGTCCGCACAGAAAAACCAATCGAGGCTTCTGCGCCAATTCTTCTACAACCGTCTGTTTCAGTGTGCGGCCCGCGGGCGTCAGCATGATCAGGTGGCCCGGCTCGGTACGGAGCACCGAGTTGGCAAGATTCGTCGAAAGCTCGACGGAATGCTCGCCGGAGAACCCCTGCTGAACTGCCTCGACACATTCGACAACCGGTTCGGCTTTGAGGACCATTCCAGGCCCGCCGCCGAAAGGACGGTCGTCCATCGTGTTGTGTCTGTCATGCGTCCAATCACGCATGTTGTGCAGCCCGACACTAATCAGCCCCTCCACAATGGCCTGATGGAACAAGCTCTCGCCCAGGTAATCCCCGAACATTTCGGGAAACAGCGTCAGCACATCAAACCGCATGGGAGGATCGTCCGTCCACTCGTTTTAGTTTTCAGCCGGAGCCGCAGATTCTTCCGCAGCAGCCGTTTCTTCAGCAGCCGGAGCCGCCGGTTTCGCAACAACAGTCCGTGGAACACTCGGACGCGGACGACGCGCAAAGGCCAGCTTTTCCATCGCCGCCTTCTGCTTGTCAAGGCACGTGCCGTTCTTGCCGTACTTCTTGATCAGCACCGCCACTTTCGGGGTCGGCTGAGCGCCCTTCTTCAACCAGGCCTCAACACCCTCGACATCCAGCACAACCCGGGCGTCGGTATCCGGCACCATCGGATCGTAGGTTCCCAGTTCCTGCAGCACGCGGCCTCCGCGTGGTGCTCTCGAATCCATCGCGCAAATTCGGTAGAAGGGGCGATGGAGCCGTCCTAATTTCTTCATTCTGATTCGGACTGCCATTCGGATTACTCCTTATTCTAACTAAAATGAACTATCTGGCGTGGCAAACAACACGCCAGCGACCAACGCCGGTCGAAAATGACCAGCCGCGTTGTACGGTAACGCAAACCCGAGGGGTTCCCAAGGTCTGCCCAGCCCCTGCCGGAACGCAAAACCACCGTTGCGGCAAAAGCCCTGAAAAAGCCCACGAAATTCGGGGCGTTGTGTTCTACTTCTTCTTTTTCTTGAGCGCCTTCTCGCGCAGTTTGCGCATTTTGGCCTTTTCCGCCGCCGTCAGACGCTTGCCCGTATCGCCTTTCTGCGGAGCCATCTGAGCGGTCGGGTTCGTCTGCATCTGCCTCATCATGTTCTGCATAGCGCCGACACGGCCAGCCGCGCCCATGCCCGACATCTGCTTCATCATGTCCGCCATGCCAAGGAACTGCTTGATGAGATCGCTGACCTGGTTCGGCTGAACCCCAGCCCCCGCCGCGATACGACGCCGGCGCGGCGTGTCGATGATCTTCGGGTTCTGACGCTCTTTCTTCGTCATCGAGTTGATGATGCCGTTGATCTTGTTCATCTCTTTGTCGGCATCCATCTCGCCCATCATGTTGGCCAACTGCCCCATGCCGGGGATGAAGCTCATGATCTTGCCGATCGAGCCGAGCCGCCGCGTCTGAGCCATCATCTTCTGGAAGTCTTCCAGCGAGAATTGGCCCTGCTTCAGCCGCTCTTCCTGCTGAGCCATTTCGTCCTGATCGAAGACTTCCTGCGCACGCTCCATCAGCGTCTCGAGGTCACCGCCGCTCAGGATTCGCTTGGCCATTCGGTCCGGATAGAAATCGTCCAGCTCGTTGGATTTCTCGCCGGTACCGATGAACTTGATCGGCACGCCGGTGACGTGCTTCAGCGAAATGGCCGCACCGCCGCGCGCGTCGCCGTCCAGCTTGGTCATGATCACGCCGTCGAGCTCAAGGGCCTCGTTGAACGCCTTGGCGCTATTCACCGCGTCCTGACCGGTCATACCGTCAACGACCAGATAGACCTGATCCGGCTCGCATTTTTTATCGATATTGATGAGCTGCTGCATCAACTCTTCGTCCACGTGCAGACGCCCTGCCGTGTCGAGGATCACCACATCGCAGCCCTTTGTTTTCGCCGCTTCCAGTGCGCGAGTGCAAACTTTGACGGGGTCTTTTTCCTCATAATCGGCAAAAACCGGGATCCCGAGCTGCTCGCCAAGGGTCTCCAGCTGCTTGATAGCCGCCGGACGCTGAAGGTCAGCCGCGACGAACATCGGCTTGCGGCCGCGGACCTGAATACGTTTCCCCAATTTACCGGTCGTGGTCGTTTTACCGGACCCCTGAAGACCGCACATCATAATGGTCGTGATACCGGAACCCTTCAGATGCAGGTCATTATCGACCGGGCCCATCAATTCGACCAGCTCGTCGTACACGATCTTGACGACCTGCTGAGTCGGATCGGAGCGTTTCAGGACCGCTTCCCCGCACGCTTTTTCGCTGACGCTCTTCATGAAGGCTTTCACAGCGTCGTAGCTGACATCCGCCTCAAGCAATGCGCTTTCTACCAGGCCAAGCCCCTCACGCATATTGCTCTCGGTGAGTCTCCCACGGCCACTCAGGGAACGCAGGGCAGTACTTAATCCATCGCGCAGGGAATCAAACATGGTACGAGTCCATCAAATACAGGGATTCAATTATATATAACAGGAAACAGAATTATACCCGATTTCTACTTTCCCGCAAGGGGGGAGAGGCCGATTTTCGAGAAAAAAACACGAGAAGATGGCAGGAATCCGACCCGCGACTACATTTTTTAACAAAAAAACAGGGAGATCAGAAAACCTGAAATCCCTGTTTCGGAAAACTCAATTCCAATGATAAAGCGCAACCGCCAAAAACTACTTGCGTTTACGGAAGTAACAAAGCCCCATCAATCCCAAAAGAAGCATCGTCCAGGTCGCCGGTTCAGGCACCATCGCGGCATCGTTAAGACCAAGCACACCTTCCGGACTCAGCATAAGACGAATATCACCGGCTTCGGTCTCGAGATGGCTCTGAAGCTCGCCATTTTCCATCATCGTTTCCAGCATTGCCATCGTTTCCTCATCAAACTCGCCGTTCAGGATGCTGGCGTTTAACATCCCCACGTAGTCGTCATACGAATCCACCATCACGACGAACTTGAAATTCTCGCCGAGGCCGATCTCTCCTTCGACGTTGATCACGTCCACCTGACCATTTTTAATATTGACGACCAGACGGCCATCGACACGCACGTTTCCGTTCACATCGATCACACCGACCTGATTAAGGATCGTGCTGTCTTCCTGTGCGTTATAGCCAACCTGGAACTGGGCGGGCGAGGTACTGGCCGCGTAACCCGCCAACGGCTGAGGGGCTTTACGCAAAACAATATTCGTTGGGTGATTTCCCGATGTCTCAGAGGCCGAACCAATTTCAAAGGTCGCGTTTTCGCCAACCGTCAGATTGCCATTAAGTCTGGAACCATTCGAGACGTAATAATTGCTCGAACCGCCGAGAGTCACGTTACTGTTTTCAGCGAAACTTGAGTCTTTAATCGTTACGGACTTTCCTTCAACACCTTCGAGCGTAATATTCACACCATCCGCTGTATTGATTTTTTTATTCAGCGTGTAATCATCACCTACTTTTAAAGTGGTATTCGCAATGATCGTCGCTCCATTATACGTTGATGCGTTAATCGTCGGTGCGTTTGTAACATTTAAAAAAGATGAGTCTGCTATTTCTGTTACCGATGCAGGATCCGTAACCGGCGCAATGGTTTCAGGAAGGCCCTGATTCCATTCATCTCCAAAAGTAAATGTAAGTTTCTGGATACTCGCGGCATGTACACCAGCCGTGCCGACAGCCAAAACTACTGCCGCCCCGAATGAGGTCCAAACCGCTTTATGAAGTATTGAAAGTTGATGGCGAAACATTGAATGCCCCCTTGAAACATAAAACACATTTTAATTTCGTTTACTCTATTGTAATTGGGATACGTCAAAAGTCAACAAAAAAAACTGAAAATTCTCAAAAAAAGTCAAAAAAATTAAATTTTTTGAGGAAAATGTACCAGTTGTGAAGAAAAAACCGGCCCTGCACTGTAAAAGGCCCGCCCGAAGACAAAATCCCGGCACCGCGTCAAAACCGCTTCCAAACGCAAGTGAAACACTGATCCAGATGCCTTATGCCCTGAAACTCTCTGCTTCCACACTTAAAATGAATACGGGGCACTTTTGGGAAGTGACAAACAAAATTCGGGTCAAAATTCAGGTACGCAAGAAAATTTATAGAAAGGAGCAGAAAAGCAGGAAAGATTTTTCAAGTGTCGTAAAAAAGGGCACTTGAGACGAAAAGAGAGGAAATAAAAAAGGGGCAGATGAACCAAAATCACCTGTCCCTATAGCCTCGAAGGGGCCTTTATTTGACGCTTATTCTCGCATTTTAAGCGTTTTTTAATTTCAAACCGGGGAAAAGACCGGGGAAAAATCGAAAACTTTATTCTTACGTCTTGATTGATTCCTTTATTTAATTTTTCTTTTGGGCGTTCTCGCGCCATCGGGCGCGCTGCGGACCTTAGACGCGGCGGCGCGCTGGGCGTTCCCTTTGGGCGGGCCGTTGCGGCGCGCGGCAGCGGGATTAAAGCCGCGCGGCGTCAAGCGCAATGGGAAGAAAGGCGGGGCCGCTGAGCGTTCCGGCCTTTCGACGTGCTCAAGGCGCTGGGGGTTCACCAGTTTGTTGCACTTAAAACACACTCAAACCTAAAAAACCTTACAGGTTTTTAAATTTTGAAAACCGTTTGATTAAATGGCCTCAGTGCGGTCGTTTGGGGTGGCTATTTTTATGTTATTTTACCCTTCAACGGCCAAAA
>JAFTCU010000219.1 GCA_017454585.1 Thermoguttaceae bacterium
GAAACGATGCCGCGGTAAACCTGATTGGTGCCGCGCATGAGGAACGTGGTCGTCGCTATAATATTATTGTCGATGTACGTTTTTGCGGAGTCCGTACTGATCCCGCCGTTTTTGATGTAAATGATCCCGGAGCCGAAGCGGTGGTCCGTGCCGTCGTAGTCGTAGTACGTGGTGTTCGTGGTTTTCGTCACGTCATTATTTAGATGCCAATCGCCCGAAAAGCCCGTATTGTCGCCGGCGATGGTGAGTTCGTAGTTACCCGTATTTCGGGTGATGGAGCCGGAACCGGTCAGTTTGCCGTTGAGACGCAGGCCGCCGTTCACGCCGGAGACCCAGCTCTGCATTTGGATCGTGACGTCGCCCGCCACCTCGATGTCGTTCTCGAGGGTAATCGGCGAGGCGGTCTTGCGGCTCTGGAGCAGCTTCGCGCTGTTCAGAATGAGTTTGGACGTGCCGAAGTTGGCCGGGTCGTAAATGTTGACCGTCACGCCGGTGAACGAAATGTCGCCGGAAGTCGTGTTGGCGCCGGTCAGCGAGAAGGTACTCGAATCCATCCCCGCCCCGGTGACTTTGTAGGGATACGAGCCCGAAAGCTGGCCGGTGAGGGTCAGTGTACTGCTGGCCGGAATGTTGAACGTCGCGATTTTACCGTCCAGATTCGTGGCGGCCGTGTCCAGGTCGAAGAAAATACTATTGTGAATGAAGGCGTTCGTGCCGGCAAAAGGCGAAACGATGACGCGCCCCATGTGGATCTCGCCGGTCCCAAAACGGGAGTCGCCGCCGTCCTCTTTCGCGGCGTTCGTGTTGTTCGTCGTGACCGTGTAAACCGCCGCCAGGTTACCGTTATTGATGTAGGACTGGTGCATGTTCCAGTTGCCGCTGAAGGCGTGGCCGTCTCCCTGCAGATTCGTCACGGAAGCGATGCCGTACTGGTTCGACCGCATTTCGATGTTCGCGGTACCCGTCAGGGGGCCAGTGAGCGTAATAACAGACCGGTTCCCGACCAGGAAGTTGATCGCAGAGCGAACCTCGATTGGATTGGAAATCTCGGTCAAAGAGCCGCCGCCAATGATGCCAGCCGCCAGGCCACTGGCCTGAATGGTGACTTTTCCCGTGCCGAGCGCGCCGTTCACGGTAGGTTGAAGAAAATCCTGCTTGACGAGCCAGTCGGCGGAGAGCGTTTCGCTATTATTCTTCGCGATGGGCATATTCCAGCCGCCGGTGAAAGAGATCGTGCCCGTGCCGGAGAGCTGGCCGTTCAGGGTCAAGCCCTGCGAGTGAAGCGTCGTGTTCCCGGAAAAAACGATCGGGTTCGAGTAGGCGCGGCGTTGACTGCCGACGGATTTCAGAGTTGCGCCATCATTCAAATAAATGGTCCCGGAGCCAAGGCTTCCGTTCCCGGAAGTCACCACGTCCTCGAGGATCGTGCCGGTCACGGACCAGCCCTGAACGCCGGAAGCGTTCGAGACCTGCAGGGTCCCGCCGCCGGAAACCGCCACGGTGCCAGCGCTGGAAAGAGCGGAATTAATGACCGTGGTCGCGCCGGAGGCCACCGTGATTGCGGCGTTTTCCGACCCGTTATTCATCGTGAGAGTGGAACCGGTAAAAGTCCAGGTTTTGGCCGCAGCCGTGCCGGTTTGCAGCGAGCCGATCGTGATGTCCGAACCGAGCGTGACGGTTCCCGCGGCGGTCAGGGCGCTGGACGTGAAGTCCGCAACGGCGCCTTCCGCATTGGGGACGGTACCGTCCCAGTTCACGCCGTCAGACCAGTTACCACTTCCCGAGGTCTGCCAGACGGCCGCGGATGCAAACGGCGTTCCGAATAAAAGCGCAAGGCACAGGGCAAATACTTTAACTTTCATAAATGGTTCCCTTCATTCTCTTATTTTAAACTTTCATTCCTCTATTATACGCCGATCCCTTCTTTTGTCAATAAATTTCCCCTAAAATTCTGAAAATATTTGGAATTTTTGCCGGAAAAGGAAATAAAGTGTTGAAATTTTCTGAAATTGAGGTAAAATAAACGATTATAAATGATAAAAGGTTTTTGGGAAAAACATTTGAGTCCCAATTTTTCCTGATACCTGACACTCAATCAAATCCTCTCAAGGAGAATTTATGTCACAAGACGAAAGCAAAGGTCTTCCCATGACCGCGAAATGGGATCCGGCAAAACTTCAGGCGGAAATTGACTCCCTGAACGAGCTGGACCACAGTCCATTCTTCAAAAAAGTCGGCGGGTATATCAAACGTTCCGGCCCGGGTCTCCTCCAGAGCGCCATGACGCTGGGAGCCGGGAGCGCCGCGGCCAGCGTTGTCGCCGGTGCGTCCTTCGGTTATAAACTGCTCTGGGTTCAGCCGCTGGCGATGTTCCTCGGCGTATGCATGCTTGCCGCCCTGAGCAAAGTCGTGCTCACAAAACAGGAAAAACCGTACAAAGCGTTTTCCAAAGAGCTGGGCTTCTTCGGTCCGCTGCTTGTCTTCCTCTGGGCGCTCGGAACGATTTCCGCCTCGGTGATCTGGCACTTCCCGCAGTACGGGCTGGCCGCCAATGCGGTGAAAGACCTCGCGATGGCCGCGACGAATACGCCGGAACTTTCGGCCAGTGCCGCGAAGATCCTCGCCATCTGCACGGGCGTGGTCATTCTTCTGATTAATATCATTACGGTCTGGAGCTACGGCGGAAGCCGCACCGGAATTAAAATCTACGAAAACTTCCTCCGCCTGATCATTTTCCTCGTGATCCTCTCGTTCGGCGCGGTCGTCGTCTGCAATTTCGGCCGCATCGACTGGACCGCCATGGGCCGCGGCTTCCTCGGTCTGGACGCTGGTCCGCTGCTTCACGACGGGAACAATCTGATCCTCGTGCTCGGGATGCTCGGCGCGGCGGTCGGGATCAACATGACGTTCCTCTATCCGTACTCCCTTCTTGCGAAAGGCTGGGGCCCGCATCACCGCACGCTTGCGAAGTGGGACCTCGGCATGTCGATGTTCATCCCGTTCGTGCTGGTCACGTCGCTCATCATGGTCGGCATGACGGTCGGCGGAGTGTATGACGGCGATACGCTGCGCAACGGTCTGAAACCGCTTGAAGCCTCGCAGGTGCTCGTGAACCTGATCGGTCCTGCTGGCCGCGTCATTTTTGACCTGGGTCTGATCGGCATGACCTGCGGCGCGATTTCCGCCCACATGGTCGTCTGCGGTTTCACCCTCCCCGAAATGTGCGGGATCAAGTACACGAAATGGTCGTTCCGCATCTGCGCCCTGCTTCCGGTGGTCGGCGTGGCGGGCGTCATGATCCAGCTCCCGTTCTGGTTCCCGGTCTTCGCAAGCGCGATCTGCTTCACGATGCTCCCGATCGCGTACCTGATCTTCCTGATCATGAGCAACAAAAAGTCTTACCTCGGCGACGAAGTTGGCCGTGGCCCGCTCCATGCGCTCTTTAACCTCATTCTGGTCGTCGCGCTGGTCGTTTCGATCATCGGCGCCGTGATCGCGATCAAGACGAAAGTGGTCGCCCCGATCATGAAGAACATGGCGAAACCGGCCGTTACCGCCCCGGCTGAACCTGCTCCGGTGGAAGAAGCCGCTCCGGTGGAAGAAGCTGCTCCGGTGGAAGAAGCTGCTCCGGTGGAAGAAGCTGCTCCGGTGGAAGAAGCTGCTCCGGTGGAAGATGCCGCTCCTACTGAGGCTGCGCCGGCTGAACCTGCTCCGGCAGAGTAAAAAAGAGAAAATCGGAATTTCTCCAATGATCATGAAAGCGGGGACGGTATTTTCGTGTCGTCCCCGTTTTTTTTGTCAACGTAAATCAAGGCTTTCCAAGAACGATTTGGATGAAATTGAGCCACTCCCCGGCACAGGAGGGGATCTGGCGGTTCGAAGTACGGGGACGACGCTTCCAGCGTCGTCTTTTAATTATGAATTAAGAATTTATAGAATTACGAATTAGTGACGATGCAGGATACGTCGTCACCGCAGGGGGATGTACAAGCTCTTTTAAGTTTTCCAGGCGTGGATGTTAATTAAAAATCAGGAATCCGGCCAGCGGCAAAATGATGAACACAAGGAAAACCCACGCAATCACGTACCAGCGGTTACGAGCCGCAAGATTCGAGAGGAATTTTGCCCAGCGAACTGGCCAGCGCATCCACGGAATCGGATAGAAAATCAGTCCACCACTTGCATTAAACAGAAAATGAACCAAAGCAAGTGTCAAACCCGCTGTGGCACCAGCTCCGGAGTACGCCATTGCAGCAAGCAGAGCCGTGATCGTCGTTCCAATGTTCGCACCGATTAAAATCGGATAAATCACTTCCAGCTTCAAAATACCTGACGCGACGAGAGGAACCAAAAGCGAGGTCGTGATGCTTGATGACTGAATGATCATCGTAACCACGATTCCAATCACGATTCCAAGCAGACCGTTTTTGGAAAGTACCCGGTTCAAAAGCTCTTCGATCCGGTCGGCCATCAGAACCTTCATATTTTTCGTGATGTAAATCAACGAAACAAACAGGATGCCCAACCCAAGGACCATCATCACGCCAGCGGTCACAGTGGGAACAAGCTGAAGCGCCCGCTCGCAAAGTGTCTCGTGAATGAATTTTACCGGAAGATTAACGAGCCACGGAAGCGGGTTCCAGCTTTCACCCGTCGAAACCCCCGTTCCGATCGGCAGGAAACCAACGATGAACCTCGCCAGCCGACTTAAAACGTGAAAACTGATTTCCAACGGAAGCAAAACCGCAGTGGTCATGAGATTGAACGAATCCTGAAGCGCTCCCGCACCGTATGCTTTGCTAAATGTTTTTTTATTGTTGATACAGCCCATTGCCACGATGGTACTCGTGACGGAGGTTCCAATATTCGCGCCCATCACGAATGGGACAGCCTGTTCCACCGTGAGCGTGCCTGATGCTGTCATGGCGACCGCGATGCTCGTAGTAGCGGAAGAACTTTGCATGATGGCCGTTAAGAATATTCCAAGACCTAAACTCAAGAATGGATTGGAGAGATTGGAAAGAAGAAAATTCCAGCCGTCCTCATACGTAACAGTCAGAAGTTTGGCCGCGTCACCGAAAAGTTTCACCGCAACCAGAAATAAAAAAACTAAAACGAAAAACCAGACGGCTCGCAGTAGTATTTCCAACGAAGTGATTGAACGAGGCTCTGTGGTCACAAATCCCTCCCATTACAAAGAGGAACAGAAACCTGGAGAGGTATTTCGCCCCTGAGCCGCAAGGATGTCGTATTTTGAAAATGCATAAATCCATTCCAAACGAAAGAACACATTTTAGTTATGCGTATTGTACCAGAGATTAAACTTTTGTCAAGAGGGGGGAAACGCAGCGTTTTCGATAAAAAAAGGAGAAAAGAGGAGAAAGGAATCAATTCCTCTCCCGACTTTTCTCCATTTCTTTTGTTCAGCTAAGAGTCAAACAAAAATCAGGCTTCTTCCTCATCGTCTCTCATGTCGTCTTTGAAGACTTTATTGGCGAGCATGTAAAGGATCGGAGTGGCGATGAAAATCGTGGAGTACGTACCGACCACAACACCGATCGTCATCACGAACGCGAAGCCATGGATCGATTCGCCGCCGAAGATATACAGAGCCAGAGCCACGATGAACGTCGTGATGGAGGTCATGATCGTACGAGCCAACGTGCTGTTCAAGCTGCTGTTGATGATTTCCTTCGTCAACGGCTGACCTTTTCCGCGGTTCTCACGAATACGGTCGAACACGACGATCGTATCGTTCAGCGAGTAACCGATCAATGTCAGGAAGGCCGCCAGAAGTGTCAGGCTGATCTTGAAATCGTCAATGAGCAGGAATCCAAGCGAGGAAGCCGTCCAGGTGCTCAGAACGACCAGCATCAACGCGATACCGATGTTATGAATCAAACCCGTCGTGGACGCGATACCGAAGCTCAGCTTCTTGAACCGGAACCAAATGTAAACGATGATTCCGATGAGGCTCACGATCATGGAGACCGCACCTTGCCAGCACATGTTGCTCGCGACCGCGCTTCCGACCGTACTCGCGGCCGGGAAGAGGAGTTCTTTATCGATCGATTCTTTCATTGCGCTGAAGAACTTCTGCGCGTCTTCGGCACTCATTTGGACGTGAACGAGCCAAACGTCACGATCGATCGCTTCCTCGGCAGAAACCATGACCGTTTTTTCCACGTTCGTGACTTTGAAGGGCGTATGACCAAGACCCTGCTTGTTCAACTGGTCTTCCACAAAACTCTTCATGTAGTCAAAATTATGCTTCTCAGCCGGGAATGTAACTTTCACGGAAATCATGTCGGCCGGGATGGATTCGTAATTGACTTCCGGAGCAGCTTCCAGTGTGGGTTCTGCCTGAGCCAGAAGGTTCAGGACAAGCATCTGATGCATCGGGCTCGTGAAATAAGTCGTAGCATTTTCAGCCGGGGCCGGAGCGGATTCTTCGGCCGGGGCCGGAGCGGGTTCTTCAGCCGGAGCCGGAGCGGGTTCTTCGGCCTGAGCCGGAGCGGGTTCTTCAGCCTGAGCCGGAGCGGCTTCAGCAGCCGGGGCCGGTTCAGCCGGGGTGGTTTCCAGCGGAGCAGGCACTTCCGGTGCGGGTTCAGCTACCGGAGTGAGGATTTCAAACTCGATTTGGCGCGTGGCGATTTTACCCGGGAAAGCGTTATTAAGCGCTTCTTTAAATTCCGTGATTGCACGGGTCGTTTCGTTTTCAGCGCTTTCACCTTCAACGACGTCCTGTTTGGGCATCGGTGTGATGATGTTATAACGTCTCTTCAACAACCCCTGAGCTTCGTCGGTCTTGAGCGTAACGTCCGTGACCACAACGTCAGAGAATTTTTCGTCCTGTTTGCGAAGGTCGGCACGAATGGCGTCTTCGCCTTCCTGCGCTTCGGTAAAGAGGACCTGAACGTTCATACCGCCAAGGAAGTCAATGTCGAGCAGAGAAGACGCACCTGCAACACCGTGTGTACGAGCCACCACGAGCAGGACACACGCGATCATGCAAAGGGTACCAAACGCAAGGGTTTTTTTGCCGTAATTCATGAAAGGAATTGAAGTCTTATTAAATATGCGGCGCATACGGATTTCTTTCAGGAAGCCAAGTTTGATGGCGGCATCGAAAATTCCTCGGCCAACATAAATGATACTGAACATGGAAATCGCGATACCAACCAGAAGGATGATGGCAAAACCACGAATTTCTTCCGTACCAATCATAAACAGAATCACACCGACCAGCGCGGTCGTAATGTTGGAGTCAATAATAGCTGTGAGAGCTTTACTGAAACCATTGCGGACAGCAATCGCAACACCATTTCCCTGGTCGGTTTCTTCACGCATACGCTCGTAAATCAGAATGTTGGCGTCCACCACCATACCGATCGTCAGGACCAAACCGGCAAGACCCGGAAGGGTAAACGCCGCGTTGAACAGGACCATGAAGGTAAACGTAAGCAGAACCAGCAACATCAGGGAAATCACCGCAACCACACCGGAGAAACGGTAGTAGTAAAGCATGATCCCCATAACGATCAAAATGGAGATGAACATTGCGTACTGCGCACGCTGGATCGTATCAGCGCCGAGCTGGGCTCCGGTCGTCATTTCGCTGATCGGTTCCGGACTCAACGTAGCCGGCAGACGGCCAGCTTTCAGGACGTCCACCAGAAGATCCACTTCCTGGCGGGTTTTGATGCCCGTAATCTGACCATTATCAGAAATGCGTGACTGAATACTCGGCGCGCTGACGATGCAGCCATCCAGAATAATACCAAGCTGACGGGTACGGCGACCTTCCGGAGCCCCAGGGTCCTTAACCGGGCAGTTCTCACCGGTCAGATGTCCCATACGACGGGCACCGTCCGCGTTAAAGGAAAACTGCACGATCGGCTGACCGTTGTTTTCGATTCCGCTCGAAGCGTTGGAGAGGTATTTGCCTTCCACATCCCACAAGTCACCGACGACCAGGACTTCGACAGCCGGTTTCTTCGGGTCGATGATCTGACCGTTAGAGCCGCGGTTGCTCTTCACCCAACGAGTGATATAGCGAGTGGTTTTGCCCACGTCGGAAAGGTCTTTATTCACGAAGTTATCTTCGTTTCCGACCTGAACCGGGACCCACCAGGCGTCCGGCTTGGTTTTGTCGTTGGTGAGGTAAATTTTCTCGTCTTCGCTGCCTTCGGCAAAAGTGATCACGTCCTGATTATCAGCGTGATTGGCCGTGATGCGGAACTCAAGAGAACCGATTTTCCCGATTTTCTGTTTCAGCATATCGACCTGGGACTCATCCGTATTCGGAATGATCATTTCGATCTGGTCCTTCTTGACACCCAGCGTACGAATGGTCACGTTGGCCATACCGTCCGGGTCAATACGCTTTTTCAAAGCGGAAGCAAGCTCATTGGAATCGACGTTGGTCGTCTCCATGATCTGGTAGTGAAGAATCGTACCGCCTGCGAGGTCGATACCTTTTTTCACGTTTTCCCAGTTGTTGGAATAACTATGATACAGAACCAGGAGACCAAGCGCAAGTGCGAACAGGGACAAGCCAAAGCGCCAGAAATGGTTCGGCATATTCCACGAACTCGAGAGGTAGGCCGCGAGTCCAAACGGAAGCACGACCAGTACAAGGAAAATCAACAATCCGATCATTCGTAAATCCTTTTTTGAAACGAACTATTTTAAATTATCAGGTTTATTACTCTTTTTTATCGTCGTCCGACGATTCAACGATGGCGACGCAGCTGATTTCCAGCTTGATTTTTGTATTGTTACTTTCATCAATGCGCAGAGTCAATGTTCCATCGTCCTTATTGATTTGCGTCACTACACCGTGGATGCCTCCGGCGGTCACGACTTTGTCGTAAACCTTGATAGAATCCCACATTTGCTGACGCTGGCGACGCTCCCTCTGCTGAGGAAGGATCATGAAGAACCACATGAAAGCAAAAATAATGACCAGCCAGAGAATCAACTGAAGTAATTGGTTCTGGGATGCAGGTGCGGCCGTTGAAGACGCGTCACTGGCCTGAGCCAACAAAAGCATTGTGTTCATCATTTCTTCCTGTGTCTTAATGGTTCAAGGAAAAATTCGTTTATTAAATGTCATATAATAAATCGAAATGGAAAAATCATCAAGGGGGACTAGGGGTTTTTTTGCGGTTTTTGTGGAAAAAATGGGAAATTTTTTCAAAATGAATAATAAATAACGAATAACGAATAATGAGAAGAAAGACTTTAACCTCGAATTAAAAAAATCACCAGCTTGAGCTGGAACTCATTCTCCTCATTATTCGTTATTCATTATTCATTCTCTTCCGCCCACCCTTCGTAACACTCACGCTTAAACGCTTCAAACCGATTGGCCAAAATCGCTCCACGAGCCTGAGCTATAAGTCGTTCGTAGTACGTAATATTGTGAATCGAGAGCAAAATCGGCCCCAACATCTCGCCCGCAATAAAAAGGTGACGCAAATACGCGCGGCTCCGTTTACAGGCCGGGCACGGGCAATCCTCTTCAAGTGGGCGCTCATCATCGCGGTACTTAAAATTCCTAAGCCGCACTTTACCATGTGAAGTAAAGGCCATTGCCCTGCGCCCGTTACGGGTCGGCATCACGCAGTCGAACATATCGATCCCGCGCGCAATTCCTTCCAGAATATCCCCCGGCGTGCCGACGCCCATCAGGTAGCGGGGTTTGTCCTGGGGAAGCGCCTCGACCGTGTAATCCATGGTCGCGTACATCATCTCCGGGGGTTCACCAACACTTAACCCGCCAACCGCGTAACCCTCAAAATCCATCTCAGCCAGACGCTCGACGCATTCGAGACGGAAATCCCGATTCAAGCCGCCCTGAACGATTCCGAAGAGAGACTGATCCTCACGTGTGGCAAAATCTTTGCAGCGTCTGGCCCAACGGACGGTACGGCACATCGCATCGTAAATTTTCTGGTCCGTGTTTGGAAGGCCCAGAACGTGGTCCATACACATCGCGATGTCGCTCCCCAACGCTTCCTGGATCTCGATCGAATGTTCCGGGCTGAACATCATTGCGCGGCCGTCGATGTGGGATTGGAATTTCGCGCCTTCCTCCGTGATTTTGGTTCTTTGGGCCAGCGAAAAGACCTGAAAGCCTCCGCTGTCCGTCAACATTGGACCACGCCAGCCGGTGAATTTATGAAGACCACCAAGCCGCCGGATGATTTCCTCCCCCGGACGAATGGCAAGATGGTAGGTATTGCCCAGAATGATTCGGACGCCCGTCCCTTCCAGAAGCCCCAACTCTATCCCCTTGATCGAGCCAACCGTTCCAACAGCCATAAAAATCGGCGAGGGAACATCACCGTGAGGAGTGTGCAAAATCCCTGCCCGGGCTTTGGTCGTCAGATCTGTATTCTGTAATTCAAACTTGACTTTCATCGATTCTCAGGTTTTCAGGGGCGAACGAGGTTTAATTCACTGAAGTAAAAAACTTTGAGGAGGGACTCTCCGGAAGAACCCCTCCTCTGTGGACATCACTCGCCGTGCAAATGCAGGCCGTACGTCTCGAGTTTGTCACGGACTTCCGCAAGACTCGTCACACCGAAGTTCTTGTACTGGAGCAACTCGTCGGCCGTTTTGCGAATCAAATCACCCAGCGTCGTGATCCCGCTGCGGCTCATGCACTTACGCGCACGAACAGAAAAGCCCATCGAGGCGATCGGTTTGTTGAGCGTTTCGATGTCGATCGAGCTGTCCACTTCCGGCAGATCCTGGATCGAGGTTTTGGCGCTCGTTTGCCCCAACTGGAGACCGCGGGACGCGAGCATCTGCTTGATTTCCTCGAGGCTCGTTTCGCCAAAGTTTTTGCTCGAAAGAAGCTCCGCTTCCGTGTAGCTGCAAAGGTCATTAAGCGTCTGGATACCCATCTGCTGCAGGCAGTTACGGGCGCGGGCCGAAAGCTCGAAGTCGGCGACCCGCGTGCGGAGGATCTGCTGCGTCGGATTGTGCGGGACGACATCTTCCTGAGTCTGGCTCGACGCCTGCGCGTCTTTGAGATACAAACGCGCACGTTCATTTTCAGGGTAAGCGTCCAAAATACGCTCGTAGCACTGGACCGCCAAATCATTTTCACCGCGGTCCTCGTACATAATGCCGAGGTTGATCAAAGAGCCAACGTGAGACGGAAACTGTGCCGCAGCACGTTTATAAAGTTCCAGAGCGTCGTCGTCATTGCCACGGCGATCATTTTCCATCGCAAGACCAAAAAGCGCACCGGGGTGCATCGGGTCCGTATCGACCGCACGGGAGAACCAGTTGCCGACTTCGTCACTGGTACCGCCGCTGACCATTGCGGTAATTCCACGCTGATACAGGTATTCAGCCGTTTGCTGGACCGAGCCGCTCAGCTCGTTGAGAAGGTTGAGCGCTTCCTGTACTTTACCGGCAGAACGTCGGGCTTCGACGATCCCCAGAGCGCAGTCGTCAGCGGAGTAACCAGCCGTACGGGCGAGAGTGTATTCTTTTTCGGCTTCGTCGTAGTTTTTCAAAGCGAACTGGTCTTTGGCCATATAGAAATGGGCGAGCGCTCCGCCGTCACCGTGTTGAAGAACAGTGAGACTGCGGCGGTACTTGCCAAGCAGGTAAAGACAAACCCCCAAGCGAACCATGCCGGCCGGACTCTGTTCGTCTTCGTGAGATTCAAGCTCATTCACCGCTTCGTGAAAAATGCGGAAATTCGCGTATTTCGAGGAAATGCAGCGGTTGATGCGTGCGATTTCCTGCGGTCCAAACGAACAGTTCAACAGAACCATCTGTTTCAAATCGAAATCCTGTCCCAAAGCCATGCGACTTTCTCCTCCTTAACAAGTCCCTAAACTCAAAGAGGGGCCTGCTCCAACATAGAACATCCCC
>JAFTCU010000220.1 GCA_017454585.1 Thermoguttaceae bacterium
CTTTCGTTTCGTTTAATGAGCCTCCTGATTCCACTGGCAATCCATTTTCGATATGATGCGAGACACGAAGACGTGCCCATTTGGTCCCACATTCAGTCTTCATGATCAGCTGAATGGTCGCGGGGACCGAGTCGTTTCCAATGAATAACTCGCCCGCACCGGGTGTTCCGGCGTGGGGGATGAAACCGATTTGACAAGGAGATATAGCCATGAGACGAATCGTAATATTAGCCATAGCCGCATTTTTGGCGGTTTCAAACGCCCTGGCGGAGGAAGGCGTGTGGATCCGCTATCCGGGGGATTACGAAATGTGGCTCGGGAGCGACGTGCAGTCGCGCCGCATTGAGCATGGGATGCACTGCGGCGTGTTTTGGCCGGAATACTCGCATTGGCCGCAGGTGACGTTCGAGAAGAATGTGAATCTCGAAAAACCGGAGCGTATCAAGGTCGAAGCTTGTGGGGATGCGTACATCCAGTCACCGGGAAATATCTTCCCCGATGCCGAAGGCTGCGCGACACTTCCTCAGGGAAACTACACCATCCAGATCCGCGTCAAGAACGCAGTCGAGCCGCCCGCGTTGAAGATCGGCGGTCCGACCGTCAAGACCGACAAATCATGGCGCGTCCGATGGCGCCCCATGGAATCGTGCCAGGTGGCCACGGACGAGAACGATTGCCGGATGGCGTACAAAACCTTCGAACCGGTCAAAACGGAACTGGACGGCAAGGGTGGGCTTGTCGCCGACTTCGGCCGGGAGACGATGGGCCTTCTTGAATACGTCGTGGAAGGCAGCGGATCCTTCCGCATCATCTACGCAGAAAGCGAAGAAGAGGCCAAAGCCGGCACCGAGGCGGACGTGTGGGAGGAATTCAACATTCCCGAAAGTAACAAGGAATCCAGGCGCCGCACGCCTTTCGCAATGGCGCTTCGATTTGCGAGGTTCCAGGTCCTTTCGGGGGATCTGAAGATCAAGAGCGTCAAACTGATTTACGAATACCTGCCCATTCCCTATCGCGGCGCGTTCCGCTGCAACGATGAAGAGATCAACAAAATCTGGGATGTGGCGGCCTATACGCTCCATTTGACCACTCGCGAGTTCTATCTGGACGGCATCAAGCGCGACCGCTGGGTCTGGTCGGGCGACACTCGCCAAAGCGTGAACATGGCGGCGTACCTCTTCGCGGACAACCCGGTCGCAAGGCGCACGCTGACCCTGCTCGGAGGCAAAGACCCGATCGGCGCGCACGTCAACACGATCCTCGACTATACATTCTTCTGGATCATTGCCGTGGACGAGTACTACATGTACTCCGGCGATACGGAATTCCTGAAGCAGATCTGGCCGCGTGTCAAGGCGTATGCGGACTGGAGTTTGTCGCGCACCGACAAGGACTCCTTCGCGGTCGGACGGCCGGGAGATTGGGTGTTTATCGACTGGGCGCCCGGGCCGATGAGTCTTCATGGCGGGGCCGTATCGTTCCAGCAGGTGCTCTTTGCCGAGTCGCTCCGGATCGCGGCCCAAATGGCCAGTGTGGCAGGTGACGAGGCCAAGGCCAGGGAATACGGCAAAAAAGGCGCCGAGCTGCGCGCGAAAATCATGCCCACGTTCTGGAACGACGAGCGCAAGGCCCTGATGCACTTCAAGCCCGAAAACGGCGAACCGGCCAGGGAGCTGACCCGCTACGCCAACATTTTCGGCATTTTCCTCGGCTACTTCGACGACGCGCAGAAAGAGGCGGTCGTCCGGAACGTGCTCGACAACCCCGACGTAATGGGCATCAAGACCCCGTACTGGCAGTACTACGAACTGGAAAGCCTTTGCGCGATCGGACGTCAGGAAACCGTTCTCAAGCGCATCAAGGATTACTGGGGCGGAATGCTGAAACTCGGCGCGACCAGTTTCTGGGAAGAATACGATCCGAGGGTGGAAGGCGTGCAGCACTACGCGATGTACGGCCGCCCGTTCGGCAAGTCACTCTGCCATGCGTGGGGCGCGAGTCCCGTCTATCTCCTGCCAAAGTATTTCCTCGGCGTAAAACCCACGAAACCCGGATGGGAGGAGTACGAGGTGCGCCCGAATCTCGGCGGTCTTGAGTGGATGGAGGGGACGATTCCGACTCCGTTTGGCGAAATCTGCGTCAAGGTACACGGCGACAAAATCGAGGTGCGCTCCACCGGCGGCAAAGGTACGCTTATTTATCCAGACGGCCGCCGGGAGATCATTTTGCAGCAGACTGTTACGCATGAATGAAGAGAGCGTTGTGATAAAAACTCACGCAAAGTCCGCTAAGTGTTAAAGAGAAGATTGGAAATTGCGTTTGTACCGCCATCTTAAACCACCTTTAAAACTTTGCGGACTTTGCGAACTTCGAGTGAGATAAATCAATCACATAACGGCCCCAACGTAAGAAAAAGTGGTCTCCGTTATTTGAGTGAATGCCGAGGGACCAGCGTCCCTCCAATCGAATAAAATAAAGAAGGATTTTCATCGAGGTGAATTATGAAAAAACCGCTTGCAGTCCTTGCCCTTTTGCTTTTGGGTATCTTTTGGGTATCCTACAGTTGGGCTGACGAACCTCCTTCTAACCCTAAAGCTGGAGATCGAATCGTTCTGACTGCAGACGGGATCGAGTACACTTTCCGTTGGTGCCCGCCGGGTGAGTTTATGATGGGTGGGGATAAATACGATTTTGAAAAGCCGGTACACAAGGTAAAAATCACCAGGGGGTTCTGGCTTCTTGAGACAGAGGTCACGCAGGCGATGTGGGAGAGCGTGATGGGCGTGAATCCGAGCTTTTTCAAGGGAAAGCGGAATCCGGTCGAGCAGGCAACTTGGAACGACTGCCAGGAATTCTGCAAGGAATTAAGCCAGAAGTTAGGTCGGCAGGTCCAGCTTCCTACAGAGGCGCAGTGGGAATACGCCTGCAGGGCGGGTGGGACGGGGGCTTACGCAGGAACTCTTGACGAGTTGGCGTGGTACAATGGTAATTCGACGAGGACTCACGAAGTGCGTCAGAAGAAGCCGAACGCGTGGGGCTTGTATGATATTCACGGGAACGTATATGAGTGGTGTTCCGATTACTATGACGCTGATTATTACGGCAGGTCGCCAATGAGCGATCCGGAAAACACAACCGCTTCTGCGAACCGCGTGAGCCGAGGAGGCGGCTGGTTCAGCATCGCCGAGGATTGCCGGTCGGGATACCATTACGGTTTGGATCCTGATGTCTCGGGATTCGACCTTGGCTTGCGTGTCCTTTTAGTTCCCGGTCAGGAGTAAGCGCTCTCAGCTTTCTCACCCCTTCCCCGTCACCGGCCTATAATACGCCAAAATCCCGAACGCCCGTCCGTGTCCTCGGCAAGCGGCTGGCGGAGAAATCCCGATCACATAATTAACCTGTCGAAAGGAATGGTAAAAACTCACGCAAAGTCCGCAACGTTCGCAAAGTTTTAAATGAAAAAGATTTGAAAAGACATTTTGAATACTACATCTACGATCCATACAAAGTTTCACCCGGGTTCAAAATCACGATGGTTTATCATGGCCGCGGCGGTTTGTGCTGTTTTGGCGCTGCTGACACTTGAGGCGAAAGCGGAAGAACTGCTCGTCCGAATTGCGGAAATCGAGGTTTATCCGGAACATCTGGAAGCCTACCTCGCGGCCGCGAAGACCGTCGGAGCAGAGTCGGTCGCCAAAGAACCGGGAGTCGTGTGTATCTTCCCGATGCAGAAGAAGGAACAGCCGACGCAGATCCGCATCGTCGAAATCTACCGCGGCGAGGCGGCATACAAGGCTCACCTCAAAACGCCGCATTTCAAGACGTACAAGGAGGGAACGCTGCACATGGTGAAGTCGCTCCACCTCGCGCCAATGCAGCCGCTCGACCTGGAACACATGAACCTGATTTTCAAAAAGGAAGCCGGGAAATGAAGATCGTCAAAATCACTGTGCTTGAGACCTCGCTGAACCAGGCCTTCTGCGAGGAATATGCCGTGGAGGGGCTGGAACCCTGCCCCATCCTGAAGCCGGGGCAGGTGTTTTACGCGACGAATACCTGTCCGAAAGGAATGTGCGACGCGGCCTGGCGCACGATCAACCAGTACGTCTTCGCGCTTGCCTGCGGAGTGCGTGAGTTCTACGGCGGCGGCTGGATGAAGAACCCGGGCGAGGTGATCACGTGCTGCAACGACGGACTTCGGCCCGTGTATTTCAAACTTGAGGCAACCAACGAAGAGGCCGGGCCTTTTCTTGGCAAGGAATCATTTCAACAGTAGAAGGAGCAAACTATGATCAAACAAATTACAGGAGGAATCCTCATGACACTGGCAATCGTGGTAAACGCAGCGGCATTGACGCCCAAAGAAACCTCTATCGTCGATATTGGCGCAGCAGTGGCGCGCGGCGAGCAGGACAAACTTGCGGAAGCGCTTAAAATCGGTTTTGATACAGGGCTGACGCTCAACGAGGCGAAGGAACTCGTCGGGCAGCTTTACGCCTATTGTGGTTTTCCTCGCGCTCTCAATGCGGCCGTGACGCTGATGACAGTCGCCAAAGAGTGCAACCCTCCCGAGGGAAACAAGCCTTCGGCGTTCAAGGCCGACTATAACGCGCTTGCCGACGGCACTGCGAATCAGACAAAACTCTGCGGTGCGCCCGTGAAAGGCCCGCTTTTCGATTTTCATCCGCAGCTTGACGAATATCTGAAGGCGCATCTGTTCGGCGACATTTTCGAGCGCGACAATCTCGACTGGCGTACCCGCGAGATCGTCACCATTGCCGCACTTGCGGCCCGCCCGGAGACGGAGCCTCAGCTCAAGGCGCACATCGCCATCGGCAAGGGAAACGGCATCTCCGACGAACAGGCGGCGGAGATCGTGCGACGCGTTCAGCTCCCACAAGACCCGAAAGACCTTCCCGCTGACTGGTCGCCTATCCCGGTTGGCGAGCCGAACACCGCGTACGCGAAGTTTTTCATCGGGAGGAGCTACCTCCACAAGCTGACGCTCGACCAGGTTCCGGCGTTCGGCGTGACGTTCGAGCCGGGCTGCCGCAACAACTGGCACGTCCACCACGCAAAGACCGGCGGCGGGCAGATGCTCATCGTTACGGCTGGCGAGGGGTACTATCAGGAATGGGGCAAACCGGCGCGGCGGATCGTGAAAGGCGACACGGTGAACATTCCCGCCGGAGTCAAGCACTGGCACGGCGCCGCGCCCGACTCGTGGTTCCAGCACATCGCGCTGGAAGTCCCCGGCACGGAACAGTCCAACGAGTGGCTGGTGCCGGTCGATGACGCCGCCTACGCCGAGGCGGTGGGGCAGAACTGACGCGCTGTACCCTAAACCAATTTAGCCACAAAGAACGCAAAGGACGCAAAGAGATATGGATGAGTTGAACGCAGCGTTTACGCAGCGCGTCGTAAACCACCTTTAAAACTTTGCGGACTTTGTGAACTTCGCGTGAGATAAATCTAAATCATATAATTGTTCTGACGAAATGAACAAATTGTCTTCATTATTGGGATGAATGGTGAGGGACCCACGTCCCTCAAATCGAGCATCCGTATTATAAACGCTTCTGAAAATATGTCAATGGAATTTCTTTTTTATTCTACCCCCCCTTGACATAGTTAGATGTCTAACATATAATATACGCCATCATGCGAGAAATTGGTAAACTAGTAGCGAGAATACATGAAGCATCCCACAAATGGCTCATGGGGGAACTGGCTGCGGCGGGGCTGAAGTCGCTTGTGCCGTCGCATGGGGATGTATTGGCCTATCTCTTTGCGCACGGCGAGGCTACGATGCACGAGTTGGCGGACTTTGCGCACCGCACGAGGCCGACCATGACCGTGCTTGTGGACAAGATGGAGTCGGCGGGGCTTGTGAAGCGCGAGGCGTCCAAGGTCGATTCGCGCAGCACAGTCGTTCGCTTGACCGAACGCGGCGAGGCGTTGCGTGGGGCGTTCGAGTCCATTTCAAGTCGTTTTATCGAGATGCTTTACACCGGGGTTTCGGAGAAGGAGGCCGAAACGGTGGAGCGTACCCTGTCAAAGATTTTGTCAAACATAGAACAACCGAAAGGAAAAACACCATGAAAATGGCGATCATTGCGGCCAACGGAAAGGCCGGAAAACTCATCGCGGCGGAAGCCGTTGATCGGGGAATCGAAGTGACGGCGTTCGTCCGCGGCGAAAACAAGTCTGCCGCGCAGAGCGCAGTTCAGAAGGACGCGCTTTCGCTCACAAAAGACGACCTCGCGGCATTCGATGTTGTCGTCGATGCGGTAGGTGGCTGGACTGCGGATACCATTGGCGCGATCCCGGCGGTCGCGAAACACCTCGCGGAAGTCCTTACTGGAACGGAAAAGCGCCTTCTCGTCGTTGGCGGCGCTGGTTCGCTTTTCGTCAACCCGGAACACACGGCGACCGTGGCGGATGATCCGGCGTTCCCCGCCGACTGGAAACCATTAGCCGCCGCACACAGCGAGGCGCTCGCCGCGCTCCGTTCTACGTCGGGTCTCAAGTGGACCTACGTCAGCCCGGCCTGTGATTTCCGTGCCGACGAACCACGCACGGGCGAGTACAAACTCGGCGGAGAGGAACTGACGATGAGTTCCAAGGGTGACAGCGTTGTCGGATACGCCGATTATGCCGTTGCGATGGTTGATGAGGCAATGTCCGCAGCGCCTCACGTCGCCCAGCGTATCAGTGTTGTCAGAAAGTGAGGCTCGCATGGACGATAAAAATGCAATCGAACAGCTCTTGGCGACATACGCCGAATCCGTGAACAAGGCTGACATTACCCTTGCGGCCACCATCTGGCTCACGGAAGGCGAACCGATCTTCATCCATCCTCGCGGCACGGAGCGGGGATGGGGCGAAATCACCCGTAATTTCTACGGCATCACGATGGGCGATATGTTCACCAAGCGGGAACTGTGTCTTAAGGACATTTCAATAGAGGTATTTGGAGACACTGCCGTCGCAATCTTCCTCTGGGACTTCTACGCGACAGTCCGCGAGGACGGCTCGCCGCTCGACACACACGGACGTGAAACGCAGGTTCTTCGCAAAATAGACGGCCAATGGCGTATCGCCCACGTACACTACTCGAATATGCCCGCAACTGGCAAGTTGGTGGGGTTCTAAATGGATTCAAAGGCGTATTCGCGATGGTCACACGGTGAGGCAGTGCGAGCGTAGGGACACCAGCGCCCGGTTCACTCCACTCTCACCGGCCTATAATATGTCAAAATCTCGAACGCTCGCCCACCCTCGCAATCGTGATTCCGCGGGCCTGGGCTTTCTCCCGCAGCTTGCGGTCCTGCGTCGGTGCGTACCTATCGGTGCGATATTAAATGGGAAAAACTGAAATTTATTCTGACGTTTCAGGAATATCTCTCTTGGCCCCTTGACTTTGTTCAAAATCTGTGGTATGATGAGCAAATTCGATTTGTTATGCTCAAAAAATGGCAAATTTTGAGCAATCCTTTTGGACGATGCTCAATTATTTAATAATTTTGAGCAATACATGGAAATAACCAATATGAAAATTGTACCTTCTGATTTCATGTTAGCTCCTCTTCCTCCGAAAGTAGATCTGGAAAGCCGTCCGGTTTTGAAACGTCACTCTGAGTTTGCAGGAAGCGAAGGATAGTTCTGAAATAGAAAACATTATCACGACCCACGATGAGCTGTATCATTCAGGAAGAGACGGAAACGATTCTAACGAGTAACCGTTGACAGTTTCCCTCTTGTAACTTTATGTAATTAGGGGGGCTGGCAAGTCCATACCGGCAAGCGGATTCAAGACGCGTGACTCTGATCAAAAGAGGAACCACTAAAATCAGGGGCTCAACCCGATTCATCATTTTATCACACGAAACTGAAACAGGAGAAACCAACATGAACGTACTGATTTTGCAAGGCTCGCCCAGAGCGACGGGAAACACCGCATGGATGGCCGAAGAATACCGCAAAGCCGCGGAAGAGGCGGGGCACCAGGTGACGGTGGTCGATGTGTCGCGCAAAAAGATCGCCGGCTGCCTCGCCTGCGAATACTGCCACACCAAAGGCGGCGGCGTGTGCGTCCAGAAAGACGACATGCAGGAACTCTACCCGCTGCTGGCGGAGGCGGAGGCCCTTGTTCTTGCCGCTCCCATTTACTACTTCACGATGTCCGCGCAGATCCAGGCGGCCATTCAGCGCTTCTACGCGATCTGGAAGCCGGCCAAGGTGCGAAAGACGGCCCTGCTTCTCTCGTCCAACTCCCCGGCAGTCTATGACGGCGCGATCGGAGAATACCGTGGGATCACCACCTTTTGCGGCTTCGAAGATACCGGCATCGTCACCGCCAAAGCCAGCGAGCAGAAAACCGACGAGACCCGTCAAAAGATCGCCGAACTTGTGGCAAAACTCGGCTGAACCCATGATGAAAAGGAAAAACGATCAAACAGGAGGAAACACCATGAAAAAAGTACTGATCATCTCATCCTCGCCGCGGAAGGGCGGGAACTCCGACATTCTCTGCGACGCATTCGCGGAAGGGGCGAAAGCGGCCGGGAACGACGTCGAAAAAGTGCGGATCGCCGAACTCAAGATCGGTTACTGCACGGGCTGTTACGCCTGCCAGAAGACGGGCAAGTGCGCCCTCAAAGACGACGCGCGGGGCGTCATTGACAAGATGATGGCGGCCGACGTGATCGTTCTCGCCTCGCCGGTCTATTTCTACACGATCTGCGCCCAGCTCAAGGCCCTCATTGACCGTACGGTGGTCATTTATCCGGACCTCACTAACAAGCGCTTCTACTACCTCCTCACGATGGCGGACACGGACCGCTCGAAGTTCGACGGTTCGCTGGCGGCGCTTCGCGGATTCCTGGACTGTTACGACGGCAGCGAGGAGTGCGGCTTGGTCTGCGCCGACGGCGTGTACGAAAAAGGCACAGTCAAAGACACACCGTTCGTCGCCGAGGCAAAAGCCCTTGGAAAGAGTGTCTGACGACGACTGACGAAAGACTCCGGGACGCCCACATTGGCTCGGCTTTTTATACCCCCCGAGCCTTATTTGCCGGCAACTCCATCCGGGAAAATCCGGGGCCAGAAACCAGAAAACAGATATACCTCGCGACTGTCTTTATCCCCGTACTCGATGATCCCCCACACCGTTTCAACAGGCCAAACACTCCGCATATTCCGGCTTTCGTGCAGGTACGAGCGGGAAAATAACGGGCAATGGTTGGGGTGGTGTGTGAGGAACGCGGGATGGGGAAGTTCGCCTTTTGCGGGTTCGTGGATGGAGGTTTTCAGTTTGGCACATCTGAAATAATTTGCCAAGTGGAAAAAAGTCTTCCCAAGTCTGTTTCTGGCAAATTCGTATGATCAGGAAGACTGAATACGGGACCAAATGGGCACGTCTTCGTGTCTCAAATCATATCGAAATTGTATTGCCAGTGGAATCAGAAGGCTCATTAAACGAAAAGAAAGTTCCTGGGCAACGTGAACAGTCCCGTCCGATATGGTACACATTCGGTTGTCACAAGAAATATGAAACACTCGACGAAAACGTTCATCACTGACCATAAAATGATCAGCGCACCCCCCAGTTACAAAAAAATGGAAAGCGTGACCGGTTGTTTCAACAGAGATCTTATAGTAAAATCGCCAATGTTTGGTTGACGGAAATGAAATATTTTTATGAAGTTGAAAAAACGCGCTCTCACGCCAATTCTCATCGTAAAGACCAATGTTTCGCTTTTCTCCCTCACCATATCCCTGCTGTGAGATGTACCGCCATTGTATTCCTTGTAGTCCGCGTATCTCTTGCCATATCGCACGGGCAAACGGATTTCTGACATCGCTTGTTTGTGCCGCTGTGATAATGGGACGCCCCGTTCGATCAAGAATTTCTATCGTCCGCGCATCCCAATGAAAACGATATAGTCCCTTGGGAAAGATGATCGGCATTTCGTCAAACATTACTCTTTTCCTTATAGCATTTCCGCTTTAGCGCCACTTCCCTTATAGTTGGAAGGATCATACAAACAGCGCGATCTTGTTAGGGTAATTCGTTATTATCCCAATCCGGGTTAATTTCTTCAGTTCATCCGGTAACCGCGTACCGGAAGAATAATTAAAACGCTGATTGATTCCGTGTATAAGAAATTTTCCAAAACTTCAAAACCTTTCCCAAGGTACAGGCCCAATCCACTTCCACCCTTTATTTAAATACGGATTTTCACGGATCAAAAGACACAGATCCGTACTTGTCGGATGAGCCTTTTTTAAAACCTTTATGGGGACGACACGCAGAAACATCGTCCCCGTATTTTGCAGCCTAGTCACCAGGTCCTCTATTCGTTCGGGTACATTTCCAGAATCGACTTTTTAAACGGTTCCCACGGCCAGTGAGAGATCCATTCGCGGTACTGGAACGTCCCTTCTTTTTCCGCCAGATCAATGACGGCTCGGGCGAGCGCGCCGGGATTTTCCGGGCCGTAGAACGGCTGGCCCGACTTTTCGATCTCCTCTTTGACCTTGGCGTAATTGCGCACCCAGAGCAGATCGTACGAAAGCAGAGCGACATCCACGCGGCGCTTGAGGACCGGATCGTCCTTGACCGCTTCACGCGCCCGGGCGACGATCTGGGCCGACTGGTTAAACGACGCCGCGTCGAGCCATTTGTCCGTGTTCGCCATGAAGCAGCGCAGATAAACGTTGGACGCCCAGGCTTTGTCGTGGATGAAGTTCAGGTACTCGAGCAGAATCGGACCGGCTTTCGGGCCGTAGTAGTTCACGAAGAACTCGTTCCAGAGCGCCTTTGCGTCCTGATCGGGGTTCCAAAGCAGGTGCATGATGACCCAGTACCGGGCGTAAACGAAATCGCTGACGGTCGTGTCGCGGTCGCCCTGCTCGTACAGTCCGATGGTTTTATTATCGACGAAGAACCGGATGTTCGGCGCCAACGCGCGCATGTTGGGGTGCGGCTGGAGGTAGAACGAAAAGTTGGTCACGTAGTCCCAGACGAAAAGCTGCGGCGCGATTTTCGCCCAGCCCTCGATGTCGTCCTTGAGTGCCTTGTTCGACTCGTCCGTCAGCGGCTTGAGGAACGAACATTCGATCGTGCAGAGCCGGACGATCACGTTATGCCGTGGCTTGATCGTCTTCGGCGGCTTGC
>JAFTCU010000221.1 GCA_017454585.1 Thermoguttaceae bacterium
GCCATGATGATCATGCGGTCGATGAGGTTCCACTTGATCGTCGGTTCCGCGAGGCTCGTCACGATCAGAAGCTGATCCACATTGGAGACGATGACGTGTTGGCGTCTCCAGCTCGTACGGCTCAGACAGCCGGTACGTGGTTCCACGCGTTCGATGATTCCCTCGGGCAAACCCGCCGCTCCGATACTTTCCTCGGCTGATGAATCCTGAACAGGGGCGGGACGAAAAAAAACACGATCCCCCGCCACGACGATGTGACGTTGATCCGTGTTAAGCGTTTTAAGAAGCCGACGGACGGCGCAAACGTAAATTTTCCCGGATGCGTCGTCCTCGACGAAAGTATTAAGACCGTGAACCCGAATGACGAGGCCGGGGCGCGCGTCCTCGGCGACCGCAATCAGACCATCCGAGTCCTGGTCGAGCTGGATCGTCCGCTGGCGGGTCATCGAGCCTTTCCCGCTGATCCTCTCCGCTCGTACAGATTGATCTTCGTCCAGCGTTTCCTGATGAAACTCACGAGTTACGTCCGTTACGCGGGTTCTGGAAAGGCGGTTTTTTCGGAATTCTGCGCGGACTTTCTTCATGCTTTCAAAAGAATTGACGAATTAGTTTGGAATTGTCACGACACCACCGTCGGCACGCAATCCGAGACGATAATTGGTTTCCTGATCGATACTGTAGGAAATACGCTGAACGGAACCATCCGCAAACGTCATACCGAATGTTCCGGCGTGAGGACTTCCGAACGGAGTACAAACGTTGTAACCGGCCCGGTCCTGCTTCGGAACATCTGCCATGTCGTTTCTGGTATATCGTACATTATCGTTGTCACACCCGGCATAAATCCCATGGTCGTCACCCTGACCGTCTTTAGAATACGCTTCGTAATAATCAGGAGCCAGATATTTTTCGCCGTACAGGTAAGTATTTGACGTACCATCACGGATCTCAGCAATCGTAATTTCACTCATGTGGTCTGTCGTTCCGTTAGTGGAACGTGAATAATTGGCAGCCTTGTTGAGCCCATCCGAGTAAGAACTGGGGTAACTTCCCGTGTCACTCATATATCCGGTGCCACAGCAACCGCAGTAATCGGACTTTGCCCCAACCCCGCCGAGATCGTCACAGTTATAGGTGTAGGCCCATGCGTAGTACGTTTTACACGCACGGCGTGAAGGACAGTTAAAGAAAGAAAGCGGCGTTTGGGCACGAACTTTATTGGCCGCCTTGATGGTCGCGTCCTGTTGCTGATTCCCGTCCTGCCCCAATGACCAGAGAGCGTTCTGTTCCAGATAGGGAAGCACCGAGTAACGCCATGCGGCCGGCTGTTTCTTGCCGAAGCCAAAGTCCGGATCTCCTTCCCAATAGGCTCCCCAGCCGCCGGAAGGAAAGAATTTGTTCATTGATTCATGATTCAAACCCGCCAAACCCATTTGCTTTAAATTATTGCCGCACTGCATTTGGCGCGCAGCTTCACGAGCCTGCTGAACGGCTGGGAGAAGCAGACCGACCAGCATCCCAATGATCGCAATGACGACAAGCAACTCGACGAGCGTAAACCCACGCAATGTTCTTTTACGTAAACTCATGGCTTTCCCCTAAACTTGAAACAAAAGAATTTTTTATTAATTATACGCAAATTTTAAAAAATTGCAAACGTTTTTGAGCCTTTTTTGGAAAAAATTTTAGAAAAAAAGGAAGAATGAGGAAAAACCTCCGCGCTAGAACATGAACTCCTGATTCATCAGCGACCGAAACCACGTCACCTGGCGCTTGGCCATTTGCCGCGTATGGGTCTTGATTTCCGTCACGAGTTGTTCAAAAGTCTGCGTTTCCTCGCCCCGTTCCTGAGCCTCAAGCCATGCAAGGACCTCACGGTACCCGACGGCCATCGCAGCCGTTTTGCTCAGCGTATGGTACTTCTCGCGCAGATGACGTACTTCGTCGAGAAAACCCGCCTGAAACATCTGATCGACTCGCGCTTCGATCCTCACGTGAAGGTCAGGGCGAGGCAAGTCGATGATCCGGATCCGCTCTTTGAACTCCGGCGGAACCTCGGGCTGAAACTGGGTCTGGAACTCATGGATCGGCCGGCCGGTCAGTTCATAAACCTCCAACGCACGAATGATCCGCTTCGCGTCGTTGGGGTGCAGACGCAAGGCCGTTACGGGGTCCACCGCCTCCAATTTTCGATGAAGAAATTCGGAGTCCCCAGCCTCTGCCGCCTCTTTCGCCTGGGAGTACATTGAGGCACGAAACGCTTCGTCGCCTTCCGGCCCTTCAAAAAGTCCAAAAATCAGTGCTTTCAGATAAAGCGGTGTCCCCCCGACAAAAAGCGGCTTTTTCCCGCGGGCGAGACAGTCCCGGGCGACGGTTTCCGCCTGGCGAATGTACTCGACCACGCTGAATTCTTCATCAGGGTCCACCAGATCGATCAGATGGTGCGGGGCTTGAGACTGTTCTTCCGGCGTGGGTTTCGCGCTTCCAATATTCATCTCACGGTAGATCGCAACCGAGTCCATCGAGAGGATTTCCGCCCCCTCATCCCGGGCGAATTTCAACGCCAGCGCCGTCTTTCCGCACGCGGTGGGACCCGTTAAAAAGAAACAGTTTTGAGCGAAAAAAGTAGGCACAAGAGTGAGTTAGGAGTTAGTAGTGAGGAGTTTGAAAATTTGGGAGGAATGGGGCCGAGGGATTCTGCGAAACTCTCAACCCATTCCTCCCAGTAAATTCACGATTTCCGATTAGGTTTCAAATCAGAAATCAGGCTTCTTCTTTTTTCGGCGGGTTTTTGCCGAAGAGCAGGAAGATGACAAATCCCAGACCGATCATGATCATCGGGACACGGTAAATCTTGGCCCAGTCGTTGCTCTGAATCTTCTGGTACTCGGCAAGAGTCACTTTAATGTCAGCGTCAGCGACGTCTGCAGCGTCCGGATGGATCGCGGCATAAACCTGACGAAGCATCGACTGAAGCATTTCCTGAGTGTAAAGCGTTCCATCGAATTCGATACCTTCCGCCGGGAAATCAGCCATCGTTAGCGTGTTTTCTTTGGCGATCTGGTTCAGGTCAGCCTTGACCGGAGCGTTCGAATCCTGCTTCGTAACGTATTGGGAAAGGTTCAGCATCTGCCACGCGGATTTCGCAAGCTCGGGATCAGTCCAGGCCGGCAATGGGAAAGTCTGTTTTTGAGCAGCGACTTCGACCACTTCAGTCACTTCCACCTGAGCTCCATCTTCCACGGCGCTCGTGGATTCGGATTCAGCAGCGGGTTCAGCAGGGGCGGCTTCCTCAACGGCAGGCGCGGCGGGTTCAGCCGGAGCAGCTTCCTCAAC
>JAFTCU010000222.1 GCA_017454585.1 Thermoguttaceae bacterium
ACCCACGACATGCGGATTATGGATCCGCTGCTCTAACCAACTGGGCTACCCTGCCGGAATGGAGAATAGCGGGTTCGAACCGCTGACCTACTGGCTGCCAGCCAGTCGCTCTCCCAACTGAGCTAATTCCCCATCGAAGTTAAGTGAATTATAACACAAATAAAAATTTCATCAAGGGGGGGGAAATAATTTTTTGGAGTTTTTTCCCGAGTGAGGAGTTAAAAATTAATAATTAAGAATTATGAATTATGAATTTGGAGCCAGAACTCAGGGATGGAGTCCATCAGGCCGAAACTCTTTCTGAAGCGTGCATTACGCGAAGCGCAATTCATAATTCATCATTCATAATTAATTTAATTTTCCGCTCGCCTTTTCCGCCACGAACATCTCGAACAGGCACCAGATCAGGCAAAGCGCCAAAAGCCAGTCCGCCAGCGCCGACTGAGCCGCATCGGAAGCCGAGAAACGAAACGCCTCAGCGGAAACGCAATCGAATGGGATCCCCTTCAGTCCCGCGGCAAGTTCCTCACGAGTAATTTTCTGCGTCGCTCCTTCCTCCGCACTCGGATTTACGGCAAAAAGCCGGGTCATGCTTTCCCCGCTCATTCCCTTGAACTCGGCGGAATAGACGCCCGGTTCCTCGGTCGGCGACGTCGTAACCGTCTGCTGGCCATCGGCTCCTGCGACTGCGTTGAAACGTTCCCATTGCGAGGCATCCGGCTTCAAAAAAGGAACGGATACTTCATAATCTCCCGCCTTGAACGAGGTGGAAAGGACGTCACCAACCGTCCATGAAACGAACTGTTCCCGCGTCAGGTACGCCTGGAGCTGGAGGAGCATCACGACGTACGACCCTTGCGCAAACGGATTTGGCCTGGCTGGATTCCCCACGGGCCAGTCGGTCCAGGTACGATCGGCAGTCGTCAGGAAAAGTACCACATTCCCACGGCCAAACGCCCGTTCCACCACCAGAGGGGAATTGTTCCGCAGTGCCGCGATCGTGTACACAGGTTCCGGGCCGGCTTCCGTTTGATTCAGAGCCGCCGTTTTCTCCTTCGTGGAAGTGTCACTGCTCGCCAGCGGGATCAGGTTTTCCAGTGTCACGTCGTCCAGTTTGTAGTAACGCTCCACGTGGAAAGTATTGAACTGGTTCGACGAATCCGAGGAAAAAACTTTGAAAATCGGGTGGTCCCCCACACGCAGATCGGGGGCCGCGTAGTATTCCGGCAGTTCTTCCGTTTCGTCGAGGAGTACCGGAAAAAAGCCTTTCCCGTCTTTGTACCACTTTTGAACCGTGAGCGGGTCGGTGTGCGGGCCGACGAAAATCGCCACGCCGCCGCCGTTTTTTAAATACTCTTCCAGCGCCGCTACCGCCTGGGGTTCGAGCGAGGCCGGGTCAACGAGGTAAATGCTTCGAAACGCGCTCAGGTCGTTTGTACTCAAAAAACGGGGGTTTTCCACGCGGGGACTGACTCCCGTCTGAACCCGATCCCCGGGAGAGAGCGCCGTCCGAAGAAAACGCGAGGAGGAACCATCGAGCGAGTCGTCGATCACCAGAACCGACTCAAAAGACGGAACCAGAAGTGCGGCATTCACCTGATTATCATCTGCTACGGCATCTGGCGGGAGTGTACAGCGCAGACCGTAATTCCCTTCAAGAGGAAACGTCACGGGAAAGGCCGCTACAACGCTTTGCCCGGCGGGGATCTCCTCGACGGACACGGTTGGAAGGGTCTGCGTCTGGCCGCCCTCGCCCATCTGGAAAATCTCAGGACGGAGAACGACGTTTTGGGCAGGAGAGGCCCCGAAATTCGTGACCCGTACCTCCCAAAGAAGTGGAACACCCGCCGCCTGAATTCCCTCGCGGGGTTTCAGAGCGCTCAGGCCCAGATTAGGATGAGCCGTCGGTGAACAATCGATAAAATGAAGCCGAAAACCATCACGGGACAGAGCAGACAAACGTTCCGCAAGGGCCGGGTTTTCGTGCCAGTCACGGCGGCGAAAGTCAGAAATCACATAAAGCACGCGCGTTCCCCCAGCCGTTTCCGGTGCGAGTTCCGCTGCATACTCGAGAGTTTCTTCCAACCCGCCCGAAGTGAACGAGGGTTTCAAAGCCGTGAGCTGATTCGCGAGGAATGTTTCACGGAAAGACCGGCTCAGACGCTGGGCGTGAACGTCAGCGGTTTTCGTCTTTCCATGACTCCGCGAGGTACGTACAAGCGTCAGATTATGTACACCTCCCTGACGCGCCAGCTCGTCTGTCAGCTTCCGCACCGTGTCCCGGGCGCTTTCAAAAACGGAACTCTCTCCCAGACGGTCGTTCATCGAAAAGCTGTCGTCGAGGATCACCACATGGTGCGTCTTTTCACCACCGGGTAGAACGCTCCGAATGACCGGGCCGGCAAGCATCAGCACGATCAGGGCGATCAGCCCCATGCGCAAAAGCAGAAGCAGGAGTTCCAGAAGCCTTACCCTGGTACGGTGTTTCCGGTAGGCTGCCAGGAGGAATTCCATTGCTCCCCACTCCACCGGACGGTGACGCAGGAGGTTGATCAGGTGGATCACCAGCGGGAGAAGGACACAAAAAAGGCCCCAGAGGAGGTAAGGATGCGTAAACATATAACGGCGGAAAGTTAAACCGAAACTGAAAAAACAATTCTTGAATCTTATTTTAAACGAGACGGGCAAAAAAACAAGGGGGGCCATTCGTGTTTTTTTCGCCTCCCCCCCTTTTCTCTCCTGAAAAATCTGCTAGAATAGATGAGTCTTTATGTCTGTGACAGGTTTCAGGCATACTCATTGGTTTGCATAAGGAGAGAATCTACGATGCAGTATTCGCATGAAGTGGAAAATATGGTTTGTGTCGCGAAAGGCGTCAACCACGGACCTGCCCCGATTCCTGAAGAAGGAAAATGGGTCAAAGTGAAAGAGATCAAGGACATTTCAGGCTTCACGCACGGCATTGGCTGGTGCGCCCCGCAGCAGGGAGCCTGCAAACTGACCCTGAACGTTAAAGAAGGGATCATTGAGGAAGCCCTCGTCGAAACCATTGGCTGCTCGGGAATGACCCACTCCGCTGCCATGGCCTCCGAAATTCTCCCGGGCAAAACCATTCTGGAAGCCCTGAATACTGACCTGGTTTGCGACGCCATCAATACGGCCATGCGCGAACTCTTCCTCCAAATCGTTTACGGCCGCAGCCAGTCTGCCTTCTCCGATGACGGTCTGGTCATTGGCGCCGGTCTGGAAGACCTTGGAAAAGGCCTTCGTTCTCAGGTCGGGACCATGTACGGAACCAAAGCCAAGGGTACGCGTTACCTCGAAATGGCTGAAGGTTACGTCCTGAAAATCGCTCTGGACGCCGACAATGAAGTCATCGGTTACCAGTTCGTCCAGCTTGGCAAGATGATGGAAGCGATCAAAAAAGGCGTGGACCCGAAAGAAGCTTTCGAGAAGAACATTGGAACGTACGGCCGTTTCGCCGACGCCGTCAAATACATTGACCCGCGGAAAGAATGAGATCCATTCATTCAATTAAGAATTAAGAATTGTGAATTATGAATTCCCTTTCAGTTGAAATTTAATTCCGGAGGAATTATAATATGGCATTGTTTGAAAGTTACGAACGTCGAATCCCTCAGATTCAGCCGATTCTCGATAAATACGGCTTCGCCAATGTGGAAGCCACCAATGAATACTGCCTTTCCAAAGGCGTCGATGTGCGCGCCATCGTTCAGGGTATCCAGCCGATCGCGTTTGAAAACGCCGTCTGGGCCTATACGCTCGGCTGCGCCATCGCGATGAAAGAAAACTGCGTCAAAGCCGCAGACGCCGCCGAGAAGATCGGTGAAGGCCTCCAGGCGTTCTGCATTCCGGGCTCCGTCGCCGACCAGCGCAAAGTCGGTCTGGGTCACGGAAACCTCGGCGCCATGCTGCTTCGCGAAGAGACCGGGTGCTTCTGCTTCCTCGCCGGCCACGAATCCTTCGCCGCCGCGGAAGGCGCCATCGGGATCGCGATGAAAGCCAACAAAGTCCGCAAAAACCCGCTGCGCGTCATCCTGAACGGTCTTGGCAAAGACGCCGCCCAGGTCATCAGCCGCATCAACGGTTTCACCTACGT
>JAFTCU010000223.1 GCA_017454585.1 Thermoguttaceae bacterium
AGGAGCGTTTCGTCCTTCAGAAGCTCCTCCGTGAGGCCGGAGGCGTGGATCCTGCCGTCCTTCAGAATCAGGCAGAACGGGCAGACGCGCGTCGCAAAAAGAAGATCATGCGTCGCCACCAGTTTCATCATTTCGAGCGAGTTCAAATACTCCGCCAGCTCGCGGCAGCCGCGCGGGTCGAGCATACTCGTCGGCTCGTCCAGAAGCACCACCTCGGGGTGCATCGCCAGCACGCCAGCCAGCGCCGCCCGACGTTTTTCCCCGCCGGAGAGGGTGGAAACGCTCCGCTCGGCCAGCGGCACGATCCCCATTTTTTCCAGCGCCTCATCGACCCGGCGTTTCACTTCTTCGGCGGCGAGCTCCATGTGCGTCGGGCCAAAGGAAACGTCCTCGCGGACGGTCTGCGAAAAGAGCTGATCGTCGGAATTCTGAAAAACCAGCCCGACCCGGCGGCGGATCTGGGTGAGGTGGCCCTTCCCGACCGGCATTTCATCGATGAGGATCTGCCCGGAGGTGAGGGGCCGAAGGCCGAGCACCGCCTCCAGAAGCGTGGACTTTCCGGCCCCGTTCGCGCCGAGAACGGCCACGGAGGGCGTTTTTTCCGAGTCAAACGTCCAGGAAACGTCCTCAAGCGCGGACACGCCGCCCCGGGAAATTGTCACGTTACGAAATTCGATGATCATGGGAAGTGAATAAAAAAAGGAAAGGATTGGTCGAACTGGTGGGGTTCATTCGCCCCATTCCAAACACCAAACCAGTTGCACTTTAAACCTTTTATTTAAACACGGATTTGCACGGATTTAATGGATTAAAAGGATTTCATTTTAATGGATTGGGACTCACAAAAAAACACTCGGAAATTCCTTTAAATAATCCGTGGAAATCTTTTTAATCCGTGAAAATCCGTGTTTAAATTGAAGTTTGAACCAGGCAGCGCTCACACTTGGGAAAAGGGCTTGAGCTTTAAGGCCCCATTTCCTTTTAAGCCGTTTTTATAAAAACCACCTCACGCACCCAAAGGCCAAAAGGAGGACGAAAACCACCAGCCACTCGCGTTTCCGTGTCCGCCGGACCTCGGAAATGACCGTTCGGGCCGAAAAAAGCCGGCACTGCATCGCGGCGTAAACCCCGTTCCCGCGGCGAACCGTCCGGATGAAAAGCTGACCCGCCAGCTGGCCCCAGTCGCGCACGGGGATCATGCGGCACTCGGGATTTCGGAGGTGGTACGCGTTCGTGATGTGCAGCGCCTCCTCCATCGCGAGGATCAGGTACCGAAACATGAGCTGGATCTGAAGAATGAGCAGGCACGGAACGTGCAGGGCGGCCAGTGCGCCGGTGATCCCGCTCATGGACGTGGTGAGCGTCAGAAGGAGAACCGCGCCGACCGTCCCGAAGGTTTTAGCCGTCAAAACGCCGAGGGAAATCGCGGCGCCGGTGGGCGAGTCGAAAAAAAAGTTGGCGGCCCCGGCAAAAAGGACGAACGGAAGCGCGACGCACGCCCGCTTGAGGATGAACCAGGGAGAAAGCCCCCCCAGAACCGCCAGAACGTACGGGACCAGCGCGAGAATGAGCGTCCCGAGCCAGTCGTAACGTTCAAAAGAAACGATCAGGACGAGAAACCCGACCAAAAGCACGACTTTAGGAATGGGCGCGAAGTGGCGGAACGGGCCGCGTTCCTCTTCGTTCAGCGCGTGGAGCGTCGAAATGCATTGGTCGAGTTTCATAAAATCTTCCGGTCACTGAAAAGGAAAACCCTCAAAAAACGGGAGGCCTACTTCGCTTCCGCCGGCTTCTTTTTCCGGTAAAAAAGCATCCCGCCAACGATCAGGATCAGCACGCCGACGATCCCGGAAACGACGGTCCCGTACCACGCGCCGTCCGTTCCGGGAATCTCGTAATCGGGGAGGAACGAGCAGCGCTCCGTGATCGTTTCGGAGAGCTGATGAAGCGGACTCGCGGGAGCGTCCAGCTCGGTGGTTTGGGCCACTTTTTCCATCGACCATTCCAGCCCGTCCGGGGCTCCGGAGGCGAGAAGCGAAATTCCGCCGCCGATGACCAGCGAGGCCAGGGCGAAGACCCAGCAAAGGTTCCGGAAGGAGAAACCGGGCGATTCCAGCTTGGATTCCTGGAAGTCCGGGAGATTCTTCCGCACGAACTCGAGGACCACCATCGTGGCGAGACCTTCGCCGAAGCCGATCGCGACGTGGATCGGGATCATGGCCGCCGCAAAGACTTTGAACGGAAGTTCCGTCACGCCGGAAACGAGCGTCATGATCGTGACGCTCAGCGCGCCGAGCGTCATGGAAACGATACACGACGCGATCGAGGCCAGCGCCAGGCGGAACGGCGAGCCGGATTTGCCCAGGATCGGTTTGAAGACGTACGGGTACGCAAGGAAGCAGCCGAAGAACCCCATGTTAAAGAGGTTCCCGCCGTAGGCCAATATTCCTCCGTCGGCGAAAAAGAGCGCCTGGATCAAAATGACGCTCGCCATCACGATGAAGGCCGGGCAGGACCCGAGCAGCGCGGAAAGCAGGACCGCGCCCGCGATGTGCCCGCTGGAGCCGGTTCCGGGAATCGCAAAATTGATCATCTGCATCGCGAAAACGAACGCGCCGGTCACGCCCATCAGCGGGATGCGGCTTTCGTCGAAGTTTTGGCGGATTTTGTGGACGGAGTAACCGACCAGTCCCGCGGAAATGGC